>WRFP01000234.1 GCA_009778725.1 Propionibacteriaceae bacterium | reverse complement strand
GGCCAGGGCCGGGGCGACCTTCCACGACGACATCATCAACGGGAAATTCCACGGGGCGATGGCCACGACGACACCGGCGGGCTGATAGATCGAGTACGCATGGTGCCCGCTGTCCATCGGATACTGATCGCCCATCGACAAGGCCTGATGGTCGGCAAAGAAACGAATGTTCCAGGCCGAGCGCTCGACGTCGGCCAGGGCCTGTGGGGTGGGCTTGCCCATGTCCAAGGTGTCCAGGCGTGCCAGGTCCTCCGCGTGCTCCATCATCAGATCGGAGAAACGCCTGAGCACCCGCTGACGCTCCTGGGGTCCCATGGACGGCCATGGCCCGTTGTCGAAGGCGTCCCGGGCAGCCTGGATGGCAGCTTCGACGTCGGCTTGGCCACCCAGCGCGATCTCAGCCCAGGTCTGCTGGGTGTACGGGTTCATCGACTCGAAACGCTTGCCGTCAACCGACTCGACTTCGTGTCCGTTGATGAAGTGTCCGAAAAATTCTGTCATTGTGTGTTCCTTCCCATGTCCCTTTCGGCGAGAGTTTCGTCCCCGGCGGCGAAGTGCGTCCTCGGCACCTCGTTCAGGATCACTCTGACCGATGATTTCGACGCCTGGATGGATTCCATCGCGGCGTTTGTCAGCGCGCTGATCAGCGCGCGCAGTTGCTCGGGGGTACGACCCTGCGCCAATGTCACATTGATGATAGGCATCTGTCCTCCTCCGCCGTCACTGTCCGCCGAGGAGATGCAGCGTGCCGAGGCTGGAAAAATGGAAGGCCAGTTGTCCACCCGGGGTGACCGGATAGGCGTCGGTGATGCCTCCGGTCAAGATGATCTGTCCGGCCTTGATGCCCATGCCGCGACTGGCCAACTGGTTGGCGGCCAGAGCCAGGGCCTCTCCGGGGTGTCCGAGGATGGCCGAACCTGTGGCGGAATCGACGATCTGGCCGTCGACTTCCACGGCCACTCCTTCCCCGCCCAGGTCGATCTGGTCCGGATGCAGGGTGATTCCGGCGGTGATGTACCCGCCAGAAGAACTATTGTCCGCGATCACGTCCGGAGCCCGGAAACGGAAATTGGCGTACCTGGAGTCGATGATCTCGACCCCGGCCATCACCCAGGCCACGGCAGCCATGGCTGTGGCGGCCGAGATGCCCGGGCCCTGAAGGTCCTGGCCCATCACGAACACGATCTCCGGTTCGGCCCTGGGATGGATGAACTTCGACGTCGGCACCGGAACGCCCACCGGCAGGACCATGGCGTCGGTCAACCAGGCGACCAGCGGCTGGTCGAGGTTCATCCGTTCCTGCTTGGCCCGTGAGGTCAGACCCAGCTTGACCCCGGTGAGGGTCTCGCCGCGGCGCAGACGCCGACGCAGGGCCTCGTCCTGGACGGCGTAGGCCTCCATCAGAGTCATGTCTTTCCACTCGTCGGTGAACGGCTCGCGCTCGCGACGCTCGGCTTCACAGGCCAGTACCTCGGTGGTGACCGATTCCACTGTCCAGGTCATGCTGCGGCCTCCCGTTCTGCGACCCTTTCCAGGGCGATATCAATGAGCATGTCTTCCTGCCCACCAACGTACCCCCGCTTACCGGCCTCCATCAAGAGATCAATCACTGGGACGTCGTATCTTTCCGAGGCCCGCTCTGCGTGGAGCAGGAAGGAGGAATAGACCCCGGCGTACCCCTGGATGATGGATCCCTGGTCCATGAAGGGCACCCTGGTCATGAAGGGGCGCACGACGTTCTGGGCCAGGTCGAGCAAGATGGGAACGTCCACCTCGGTTGCGACGCCGAGCCGGTCGAAAACGGCGGCCAGGACCTCGGTCGGGGTGTTGCCGGCGCCGGCGCCCAGAGAACCCAGTGCCACGTCGATCTGGCGGGCTCCGGCACGCTGGGCCAGGATCGAATTCGCCAGCCCGAGGGACAGGTTCTGGTGCCCGTGGAATCCGACCTGGGCGCGGTCACCGATCGCGTCGACCAGTGCGGTGACCCGGTCTGCTGCCTGCTCCAGGATGAGGGCCCCCGCCGAGTCGACGACGTAGACGCACTGGCATCCGGCGTCAGCCATGATCGTGGCCTGCTGGGCCAGGTGGGCCGGTTCGATCCGGTGGGCCAGCATGAGGAAACCGACGGTCTCCATGCCGATCTCGCGAGCCGCGGTGAAGTGCTCGATCGAGATGTCGGCCTCAGTACAGTGGGTGGCGATGCGGGCCACCCGGGCTCCGCACTCGTAGGCGTGCTTGAGGTCTTCGATGGTACCCAAACCGGGTAGCAACAGGCAGGCAATCTTGGCCTTCTTCGCCTCGTCGGCCGCCGCTTCGATCAGCGTGAACGCGTCGACCAGCGAGAAGCCGTAGTTGAAGGAGGAACCGCCCAGGCCGTCACCATGGGTGACCTCGATCACCTCCACATTCGCGTCGTCGAGTCCGCGGACCACGTCGCGTACCTGCTTGACGGTAAAGCGATGCCTCATCGGGTGGGATCCGTCGCGCAGAGTCGTGTCGGTC
>WRFP01000233.1 GCA_009778725.1 Propionibacteriaceae bacterium | reverse complement strand
TTGCCCTCCGCTGGCGGCAAAGGCGGGTTGGTGAACCGGCCTTGGGGGTCGTCCCCCCTCTTCAGATCAGTCATCGTCACTCCAGGAATGAGACTATCCCACAGCTACGACATGACCGATCGCCGGCAAGAAAAAACCCGCCCCTGGGGGCGGGTTGGTCGACTATTCGCACTCAGCGGGAAACCTTGCCGGCCTTGATGCACGAGGTGCAGACGTACAGACGCTTGGGCGTCCCGTCGATCACCGCGTGCACGCGCTGAATGTTGGGGTTCCAGCGACGCAGGGTCTTCTTCTTCGACCACGGCACGTTGTGTCCGAACCCCGGACCCTTCGCACAGATATCGCACACTGCTGCCATGATCATTTCTCCTTGAAGTCGCTGGGCACCAGCCCATAACCAACTTCGCCATCATACACGACCACGCGAACCGGCTCAAATAACAGCGCGGCGTACATTCGGCGGTGGTACGGGAATAGAACCTTCTTCGTTTTTCTTCACCCGTACTGCCGACCACTGGTCGTCGAGGGCCACCTGTGAGACCGGATGATGTCCCGCATCGAGCAGTACCGCCCACAAGCTGTCCCGGTTGATGTCGTAGGTCTGCTTGCCCTTCGACTTCGGATAGGACACCCAAATCACCCCGCCCGGCGCACAGGCCGCCACCGCCTCGGGAAACCTGGCGACGCACTGGTCGCGACTGTCGATGAACAGGTGGACGACCTCGGCCTCACCCTGATCGACTGGTTGGATGTCGTCCGATTCCGGGTACGGGCCGGGGGCGCCGATGACCCGGACCCGGCTTCCCGGGCGTACTCTCATCCTCCGAAACATCGTGGCATCCATCTGATCCCCTAGCTTTTCAGGTCCTGATCACCACGGGCACAATCATGGGTCGCGAATGCAGCGTGGTCGCCACCCAGCGTCCGATGGTCCGGCGGGTCACCTGCTGCAACAGATAGGTGTCCGTGACCCCCTCGGCCAGCGCAGCCGACAGGTTGCCGCGGATCTGCGGCTCGACATTGGAAAACACACTGTCATCGTCGATAAAACCGCGGGCCTGGATGTCCACCGACACCACCTCGCCCTGGCCGGGCCTCACCACGGCGATCACTGTGATGAAGCCCTCGGAACCCAAGATTCGCCGGTCGGCCAGTGACTCTTCGGACAGGCACCCCACCGAATCCCCGTCGACGAGGATGTACGACGCGTCCACCTTCCCGACGACCCGGGCCACGTGGTCGTGCAGGTCGACAACGGTGCCATCCTCCACGGTCAGCACATTCTCCACGCCAGTCGACAAGGCTAGTTTCCCATTGGCCTGCAGATGCCGTAGTTCCCCGTGGACGGGCAGGGCATTCCTGGGCTGGACCACGTTGTAGCAGTACAGCAACTCCCCCGCACAGGCGTGACCCGACACGTGGACCAGCGCGTTGCCCCGGTGGATGACGGTCGCGCCCAGGCCCAGCAGGGAGTTGATGACCCGAAAGACCGCATTCTCGTTGCCCGGAATCAGCGACGAGGCCAGGACCACGGTGTCCCCCGGTCCGATGGTGATGCTCGGATGCGACCGGTTCGCCATGCGGGCCAGCCCTGACAGGGGCTCCCCCTGGCTGCCGGTCGTCATGACCACCAGCCGGTTTTCGGGAATGGCACCAACATCGCCCAGATCGGCGAGGGTGCTCCCGGGCACCTGCAAATACCCCAGGTCACGGGCAATGCCCATGTTGCGTACCATAGAACGACCGTTGTACGTGACCACCCGTCCGTGGGAGGCCGCCAGATTGACCACCTGCTGGACCCGATGGACGTGCGAGGCGAAGCAGGCCACGATGATCTTCCCCGGCGCCTGGTCGAAAACCCTGGCCAGCGCGGGTTCCACCGCCAACTCGCCGGTCGTGAACCCCGGCACCTCGGCGTTGGTGGAGTCGGCCATCATCAGGTCCACCCCCTCCTCGCCCAGGCGCGCGAAGGCCCGCAGGTCGGTGAGGCGGTGGTCCAGCGGCAACTGGTCCATCTTGAAGTCTCCGGTGTGCAGGATCGTCCCTCCGGCCGTCCGCAAGAACAATGCCAGTGCGTCAGGAATCGAATGGTTGACGGCGACGAACTCGATGTCGAACTGAGTGCCGATCATCCTGCGCTGCCCCTCCGACACGCAGGTCAACACCGGTGACAACCGGTGCTCCTTGAGTTTGGAGTCCAGAAAGGCCAGGGTCAGCCGAGAGCCGAAAACCTCGATATCCTTACAGGCTTTGAGCAGGTACGGGACCGCGCCGATGTGGTCTTCGTGACCGTGAGTCAACACCAGGCCCACGACATCGTCGAACCGAGAGGCGATGGCGTTGAAACCGGGCAAGATCAGATCCACACCGGGGTGATCCTCCTCCGGAAACAGGACTCCGGCGTCCACCAGCAGGATCTCACCATTGATCTCGAAGGCCGTCATGTTGCGGCCGACGTCCCCCAGACCTCCCAAGGGGATGACTCGCACAGTGTCGGGGGCCAGAGTCGGCGGGTCACTG
>WRFP01000232.1 GCA_009778725.1 Propionibacteriaceae bacterium | reverse complement strand
GGAAACTCGACTCACGCAGGAACCGGGAGTTGAACAGGTACGCCGCCTGTCCCAGGGCGAGGGTGTTGACCGCCCAGGTTTGTGACGTGGGAATATCGGCCCCCAAGGCTTGGGCCAGGTTGAAGGCAATCAAGGTGGCGGCTGCGATGGCGATGGATGCCAACGCGATCCGTGGCAGAGATTTCAGACTCACTAAAGGGGAGTTGGGCCGGCGCGGGGGCCGTGTCATGATGTCCGCCTCAGCAGGTTCGTAGACAAGAGCCAACGCCAGGGTCACAGTCGTGACCATGTTGACCCACAGAATCTGCGTCGGCGCCAACGGCAAGGTGAGCCCGAACAGCACGGCGACCAGGACCACCAGTGCCTGGGCACCGTTGGTCGGCAGGAGGAACAGCACTGACTTGTGCAGGTTGTCGTGGATGCGCCGCCCCTCTTCGATGGCATGTTCGAGGGTGGCGAAATTGTCATCCGCCAGGACGATCTCAGCAGCCTCCTTGGTGGCCTCCGTACCTTTGATGCCCATCGCCACCCCGACGTCGGCCCGCTTCAGGGCAGGCGCGTCGTTGACCCCATCTCCTGTCATGGCCACGATCTCGCCGTTGGCTTGGAGAGCCTTGACCAAGCGCAGTTTATGTTCCGGGGAAGTACGGGCGAAGACCTGGGCATGGGTGACGATATGCCGCAACTCCTTGTCAGTGGCCGCTTCCAACTCGGCTCCAGTGACAACTGGAATTTCCTCAGGTTCGTGGACCAGGATCCCCATCTCGTCGGCGATGGCCAGCGCGGTGCCCGCATGGTCGCCGGTGATCATCGTCACCCCGATGCCAGCCGCATGACAGGTCTGAATGGCCACGATGGCTTCGGGGCGCGGGGGGTCGACGATGGCGGCGATGCCGGCGAAGCACAACCCCTCCAAGTCCTCGTGGTCGAGGGTGTCCATGTCGGCCGGAACCCGGGCGAAACATGCTCCCAACACGCGCAGCCCCTGGGCAGACTGGGTGGCCACCTGGTGTCCCCACCAGTTGCGGTCCAAAGCCTCGCGGCCAGGTTCCAGCGGGCTCGGACGCGTTCCGGGATTGTTGAGCGCACCGGTGTCGCTGCCCCCGCTGGTGAACTGAGTCGTGCAGTGGTTCAAGATCCGGTCCGGCGCCCCGACCATGAAGATCAGTGTGTCTCCCGCTGACGAAGTCGTCAGGCTGGCAGAGTACTTGTGCTCGGAGTCGAACGGCACCTGGTCCACTCGCTCAAAGTCAGACACATCGACTCCAGCCTTGAGACCCAAGGTACGCAGAGCCCCTTCCGTGGGTTCGCCCAACAGACTCCATATCCCCTTGTCAGACTCGGTCACCACGGCGTCGATCGGAATGGATGTGGCCACCAGAAAGGTCTCCAGGTCCGGGTGGTCGGCCAGTGCCGTGGGCGTCGATCCAGCCGTGATGTCTCCGACGGGGGCGTACCCCAGCCCCGACACCTCATAGGACATCGACCGTGTGACCACCCGCCGTACTGTCATCTCGTTGGCCGTCAGCGTGCCTGTCTTGTCGGAGCAAACGCGCGTCACCGCCCCCAGGGTTTCCACGGCGGGCAGGCGGCGGATGATCGCATGACGGCGGGCCATCTGCTGGACCCCCAGCGCCAAGGTGATCGTCACCAGAGCAGGAAGTCCCTCAGGGATGGCTGCGACCGCGAAGCCGATCGTGGCGGAGACCAAATCAGCGAAGGGCATCTCGTGCACGATCCGCCCGATCAGGGCCATGACGACCACCATCGCGCCGATCATCAGGGCCAGCACCTTCCCGAACCGCGCGATCTGCTTGGTCAGGGGAGTGTCGAAGGTGTGGATCTGGGCCAGCATGGTCGTGATCCGCCCGATCTCCGCCTGCGCACCGATGGCGGTGACCACACCGATTCCACTCCCGGCCGCGACCATGGAGGAAGAGAACAGCATCGATGTCCGGTCCCCGATCCCGGTGTCTTCCTCGACAGGGTCAGTACGTTTGGTGGCGGGCTCGGCCTCCCCGGTCAACGCAGCCTCTTCGACGCGGAGATTGCTGGCCTGGAGGAGTCGCATGTCTGCGGGCACCCGGGCTCCCGGTCCGACTCGCACGACATCGCCGACCACGAGTTCTTCCGCCGACACCTGGGCCCATTCGCCGTCGCGGCGGACCTGGGCCTTGGTGGACAACATGGTACGGATGCCCTCCAGCGCCTGTTCGGCTCGCCCCTCCTGGATGAAACCAATCGTGGCATTGATGAACGCCACGACGAGAATGACCCCGAAGTCCACCCATTCGCCCATGGCCGCCTTCAACGCGGCAGCCCCCAGCAGGATGTAGATCAAGATGTCATCGAAGTGCTTGATGAAACGGACAATAGCCGAATCGCGCTTCCCTTCAGGGATCAGATTGGGTCCGTCCCGGTGATACCGGACGTCAGCTTCCTTGCTGCTCAACCCTTCAGCACTCGTGGCAAGCTCGTCCAGCACGTCGTCGTAGTTCTTCGCGTACGCGTCAACTCCCGCTCCGGGTGCTGGAATCTCCACCACAGTCCCTTTCCCGATATCTTC
>WRFP01000231.1 GCA_009778725.1 Propionibacteriaceae bacterium | reverse complement strand
GATACATCCTCACCGCCCGCTGTTTGAACTCCGGTGAATACCTATTATTCGTGTTCGACATGACTCAAACCTTCCTTTCCATCACGAAAGAGTCAAGTCTCCGGACACGCCGGGGGGATTCACTAATGCGGCGGGACGGATACTGGGTAGATAGCTGGCAAAGAGGCCGGCCTCCCCATGAGAGTTCTGAATCTCGTGTCGAGGCACAGGTGACGGAAATTATTCGGAGTTACCAGGTGCAAGTGCTCCCGATACTCGACCCTGCTGGTTCGGAGAGCGATCGCGCATTTATCGAAAAGAACGCCATCGCGGCACTCTCTGTTGCTGGGTGGATCGTTGATCCACCAACGTCTGAATGGCTCGGCCACCACTCCGACCGTGAAGCCATCCGACACTCCGGCCTGTGGAACATCGACCACGTCGGTGATAGCTTCGACCAGCGCTTCCTGCCGGTTCTGCATCAACTCGTCAATAATGCGATCAGCGGCATCGGAGCTCAGATAAGCCTTGCTTCGATACAGCAGTGCGCGCAAAACGAAACCGCAACAATCACGGCGCGCGATGAAATGTCCAGCGGCCGCGACTAACCTCCACCAGGTACGGCGACATGGTCGAACAAAACCACAAGTGAGTGATGCCCTCCGGCAACGTCGGCGGTTCGCAATCCGGGGCAACCAAGCCTTCCGCTAATGATATTAGGCCGCCAGCTTGCGCATATGGAAGTGCTCCTTGGTGCAAACCGACGAAGAGATGCCTTTCAAGGCCAGGAGACCCAGGTTCCCAGCGTCGAAGCTTCGCGACATGATCTGCCAGTACCGGTCGCGACAGGACCGCAGTCATCGCGTCCGCCAGTCCAGTGAGCCGCTTGTCGATCGTCCCATCCCAACCTTCCGGTGTCACGATAACATACTTGTCACCGGGGAACTGGCTGGGGGGACAGACAAAGGAAACGGAGTGCGAGGCCACCCAGTGCAGGTCATCCGAAAGCGTCTTGTCCCAAGGAATCAAAGACCGATCATCCTTGAGACCGAGTTGCTCCAGACCCTCGACGATACCCTTATAGCGGAGTCGAAGCTCCGGGATCGCCGTCGGCTCCCTTACGCTCACAAACCAGGTGTATCGACCTGGCGACTTCCAAGGGTAATCGCTGTCCTGCGGCATGTCGCGAAGGATGCTGTCCCGCTGCCGAACACCAGGCCCGGCGTCACTGGTGGCCTCCAACGCAGCAATCAGCCCATCGGGGTAGTGCAACAGGATGTCGGGCGCACCTTGGCGACCGCTACCCGGCACATCCCAACCTTGGGCCCACGCGCCAACGCAATCCGCAATGGCAACTGCCACTGCCTTCTCAACAGCGGTGAGCCCATCTAGTCTGTGTTCTTCCATAGTTACTCCATTGTTTCACCCGGCCAGCCCAACTGCTGGGATTGCGCGCACGGACGAGGCGACCCGCCCTGATGTCACCGGCAACGAGTCGGCTATCCGTGAGAGAATTGGACGATCACATGAAGGAGAACCGCTGATGCTCGCCGACCAGGCCAGAGAGTTGCTCACCCAGGGCGAGGGGCTGACGGTCGAGTTCAAGAGCATCCAGGCTGGCAAGCTGGGCAACTCGGTGTTCGAGACTGTTTCCGCCTTCTCGAACCGTTACGGCGGTCACATCCTCATGGGTGTTGCCGATGACGGCACCGTCCACGGCATCCCAGCCAACCAAGTGGAAGGACTGAAGCGGAACTTCGCCAAGATGGTAAGCAACCCCGAGGTCGTGCATCCGCCGCTGTCCTTGCCTCTGGAGGAGGTGACTGTCGAAGGAAAGCTCATTCTGGCATTGTATGTGCCAGCGCATTCGCAGCCGGTTCGGTTTGGGTCGAAGACGTTCGACCGGGCCGAGGACGGCGATAGCAACATCACGGACAACGCCCACTTGATGGCGGCGCTGTACCAGCGCAAGGCGCTCCAACACACCGAGCGAACACTGTTCCCGCTGATCACCGTCAAGGACCTGCGGCTTGCCGAGTTGATGCCACTGGTCAGGCAAAGGGCTGTCAACAAGCGCGCCATGAACAACGACGAGGGCCACCCTTGGCGCGACATGACCGATATGGAGATCATGCGCAGCGCCGGGCTGATCGAGACCGACCCGGCCACCGGCCAGGAGTTCTTCAACCTGGCGGCCGTCCTACTATTCGGCACCAACGAAGCGATCATCCACTGCTGCCCCGGCTACGTCATTGACTGCGTCCGGCGAACCGACAATTTGGATCGCTACGACGACCGGCTCATGGTCACCTGCAACCTGATCGAAGCGTTCGACCAGATCATGGGCTTCATCGCCAAGCACACACTGGACCGCTTCTTCATCGTGGACGGCCAGCGCACCGGAGTCCGCGACCGCATCGCTTTTGAAGTCGTCTCCAACATTTTGTCGCACCAAGAATTCGCCTCGACGATGCCTGCCCGGCTCACCATCGAGCGCGACCGCCTCGTGACGGAGAACTGGAACCGCCCGCTACGGTCGGGGCCGATAGACCCAGACAACTTCAGACCCGAACCGAAGAACCCGCTCATCGCCAAGGTCTTCGTTG
>WRFP01000230.1 GCA_009778725.1 Propionibacteriaceae bacterium | reverse complement strand
GCTGGTTTTCTTGCTGGCCGGGTGTTCGGCGCAGGCCACCCAACCGGCCACGCCGTCGACGGTGACTCACACCCGGGTGACATCGACATCCACAACACCGACACCGACGCCGACACCCACATTGAGTCCAACGCCCAGTGAACCGGTGCCGATCGGGCCTGTTGGGGCCTGCGAAAAGCCGTCCAAGGCGATCATCGACTGGATCGACTCCAGTCCTGTTGTCTTTGTCGCCACCAAGGTTCCTGCCGACGGGATACGGATGGTCAGTGTGGGACAGGGGAACAATGCGGGGGAATACTGGTGGGTTGTCACGGTCCTCACGGCCGATTCTTCAAAGCGATTACAAAGTTATCTCACAAATCAACTCAGTTCCAGTACGCCGTCGGGGTTGGTGTGGATCGACCTCGGTTACACATCGGCCGGGGTCTGGGATCAGGTCTACTGGGCTCCGGATCGTCTGGCCGCCGGGCAGCAGGGTTTGACGACGGCCCGGTCTTGTTTGTCGGCAGCCACGGCGACTCAGGCGGCCCAGGCGACGACGGCTGCACCCAGCCCCACTCCCACTCGGTCGGTGCCGGTCGGGCCGATCGGCAATTGCCAGGCACCCACCGACGCCGTGATGACATGGCTGCGGGCGAACGGCAACAGTTCCTTGCCCGCTTCGGATGTGACGATGGTCAAGGTCGGTGAGGGGAATCAGCCGGGTTCGGTGTGGTACGTCGTGGCGGCAGCGGCCTACGACTCCTCGGGGAACCCCACCACCGGAGTCGGGTGGCTGACGGACACACCCTCGTCCACCAACCCGTCCCAAGCATCGTGGATCAGTTTGTACGGACCTGATCCGTGGAACCTCGTCGACTGGCCCGCAGACCGCCTGGCCGCCGGTCAGTCCGCCCTGCAGAAAGCACTGGGCTGTTTGCCCTAGGACGGATGTTAGTTGAGTACTTCATCCGATATGGCGGCAGACGGTGATTCCTTGCCGTGGAATTCGGCGACGATGACGGACCCCACGATGACCACGCAGGCTGCTATTTGGAAGACTGACATGATCTCGCCCAGGGCCAACCAGCCGGTGACCAGGGCGACCACTGGGACGGCGTTGATGGCGAGGGCGGCTCGGCTGGCGGGGAGTAAGCGCAACGCCGAGTTGTACAAGGAGAAGGCGGCGAGTCCGCAGCCGATCCCCAGGTAGGCGATGGACAACCAGGTGTCGACAGGGACAGTTGCCAGCCGTACTGGACCCGATGCCAGCGCGAGGGGGGCGAAGAACACTGCGCCCACTGCCATTTGCATACCGGTCAGCAGGAGGGGATCGTACCTTGTGCTGAGCCTCTTGATGGCCAGGGTCGACCCGGCTGCGGCCAGCATGGCACCCAGTTCGAGCAGATTTCCGAGTACGGGGTTGGGTGCAGACGCCCCCCTCTCACCGCTGAGCGAGAGGACGGCGACCCCCGCGACCGAAACCACCACCGCCACGATCGTGCGGCGGGCGGGACGTTCCTTCAACACCATCCACGCGGTGACGGCGACGATCAGCGGCATGACCGCCGTGATCACACCCGCCTGGCTCGACGTCGTGAATGAGATGGCGAAACCCTCGCATCCGTAGTACAGGCACGGGATGCAGATCATCGCCACGGCGAGCAGCTTCCAGTCCCCCGCCTGGTATGTGGGACGCTTCACCCAGCGCAGCATGGGCAGGAAGACGATCACCGCCATCACCATGCGAAACCACACCACGTACATCGGTGGCAACGAGGAGTAGGCGCTCTTCGTCACCGCATAGCTTGTTCCCCACAACAAAACAGCGCCAGCAAGGTAAAACAGGGGCCGAACCGACGTTCTCACCGATCTCCTTCTCATCACCTGAAGCCTCAGTATAGGCCCCTCCACCCGGTCACCATGAGACCGCCGAATCCACACAACCCGGAACCAGGATTACCATGGAATGTCACCTTCCACTGACGGAGTGCCCGCACTCCCTGGTGGTGAGGTGATTTCGTTGTCTAGGGCAGGAGATCTCATGAGGCCGTCTCACCGTTTCGGAACCGCTGCCGTCAACCAGGACAGTGACCCGGGTACTGCCGCTCCCCCTGATGTCGGCCACACCACGATGGTCAGCGAACGCCACGAGCACCACGGCGCGGGTGGCCCCGCTCACAACACTGACAGCCAACTGGAGCAGGACTACAAAGGGTACGCAGCCGGCCAGGCGAGCGATGTCGCGACGAAACTGAACAGTGCCCTCACCGGCCTCAGCGAAGCGGAAGCGGCCTCGCGCCTGGCTAAGAACGGCAAGAACACAACCTCCTCCGCCAAGCCCAAACCATGGTACGTCTTCGCGGCCAAGTCCTTCGCCGACGAGTTCATCATCGTCCTGCTCCTGCTCGGCGTCATCTCGCTGACACCGCTGATCGGCGACCCGCTCGGCGCGTCCATCATCTTCATCCTGGCGGTCGTATCCGCCGTGATCCGCTTCACACAGGACTACACCTCGTACCTCAGCAGCGAAAAGCTGAAAACAATGCTGCACACCACCGCCGATGTCCGCCGCGACGGAACCCTGGTCAAGAAGAACATCGAGGAT
>WRFP01000229.1 GCA_009778725.1 Propionibacteriaceae bacterium | reverse complement strand
AGGCAATGTCGTGGCTCACGTCGCGGCCAATGCTGATGCCGTCGGGCATCTGATCACGTGGGCGTCCACCGGGGTTGAGACCCCGATGTACAGCTCCCCTGAGGACCGTTCCGAAGGGATCGCCAAGGGCGTGACACTCACCCCCGCCGAGCTGCGCGAGTGGCTCACACGTTCGTCAGATCAGTTGGTCCAGGCAATGGACCGGCTCAGTGAGGATCAATGGCAGTACGAGGTCCGGACGGTCCAGGGCCGTCTGGTGCCAACTGCCGAAACACCGTGGATGCGGGCTCGCGAGACCTGCATCCACAGCGTCGACCTGGGGACAGGGTTGAGCTTCGCCGATCTTCCGGCAGGTTTTGTCAACGCCCTGATCGAAGAGATCTGCGACAAACGCGGCATGACCGCGCTGCCGGTCGAAGTCGCGGGCGCTGAGGCGTCCGAGGTGGCGGCCTGGCTGGCAGGACGACCCCACACGATCGCCGACGCCCCTGAACTCAGCCCCTGGCTGTGACTTTATACAACCCAAAAAGAGAAAGAAAGAAATATGGATAACGTGGATGTCATCGTTGTCGGTGGCGGAATTGGCGGGCTGAGCGCGGCCAACGCGTTGGCCTTATCCGGCTTGAAAGTACGCTTGCTGGAGAGAAGCAACAACTTCAGTGAGGTGGGCGCCGGATTGCAGCTGGCGTCGAACTGCACCAGGCTGATGGACCAGTACGGCTTGCTCGAAGAGGGCAAGCGTCTTGGCGTGGTCCCGGACAAGATGCTGATGCGCGACGCCGTTGACGGCTCGGTCATCACCGAGATGGACCTTCGCGACCTGGAGAAGCGTTACGGTTACCCGTACCTCGTGATCCACAGGTCGGACCTGCTGGGCATTTTCATGCGGGCTTGCCAGCGCAATGGGGTGGAGCTGGTCACGAACGCACGCGTCATCGACTACGACGAGACTGGTGAAGGCACGGGCACCCATGCCACCATCACGCTGGAAGATGGCAGCAAGCAGTCGGCCGGCCTGATCATCGCCGCTGACGGCATTCATTCGATCGCCCGCAAGAAGTACGTCGGTGACGACCTGGTGAACTCGGCCTACGTGGCCTACCGCGGTACGGTGCCGGACGACGTTCCGCGTACTCAGAAGGTGGATCTCAGCGAGGTCGTCGTGTACGTCGGACCGCGTTGCCACTTTGTGCACTACGGCCTGCGTGGCGGCACGATGCTCAACCAGGTCGCCGTGTTCCAGTCTCCCAAGGCTGTGCGCGGTGAGGAAGACTGGGGAACACCGGACGAACTCGACGCCGGCTTCGCCCACACCTGCGACTTCGTACGCGAGGGTCTGCCCTACATGTGGCGTGACAAGTGGTGGAGGATGTACACCCGCAACCCGATCATGAACTGGGTCTTCGGTCGCGTGGCCCTGCTGGGCGACGCCTCCCACCCGCCGCTTCAGTACATCGCACAGGGCGCCATCATGGCCATCGAGGACGGCTGGGTCTTGACCGAGCATTCCAAGATGAACCGCGCTGCCGACGGCACAGTCGACTGGGACACCGTTCTGCAGGCGTACAACGCCGTCAGGCCGGAGCACTGCCGTCGCGTGCTGACAACGTCCGTGTCCTGGGGCGCCCTGTGGCACCTCGACGGCGAAGAGCGTATCCAGCGCAATGCTCTGCTGCGCCAGCGCGACACCTACAACTACTACTTCACCGACTGGCTGTATGGCCCGACGGCGCTGTATCCCAAGGATGAGCACGAACTGTGGTCACCCATCGAGCTGGCAGCGGCCCAGTGGCCGCAGGACCACATCAGCATGTGAGTGTCGCTGACAACATCCGGTGACAACCGGAAACCTGTCTACTAGTGAGCGTGGCCCGGGTTCTTCGTGAACCCGGGCCACGTGATTTTTCTGCCCGGGAGAGCCGGGGCTTCGTAGAATGAGACCATGCCACAACACCCCGCGGGAACGCCTGCCATCGCCGAACTGGAGCGCCGCACGATCTCATACCGTCTCCATGAGTACGAACACGATCCCCGCACACACCTGAGTTTCGGTCGGGAGGGTGCTGACAAGCTCGGGATCAGCGCCGACCGTATCTTCAAAACTCTTCTCGCGGAGGCTGACGGGCGCCTGGTCGTGGGCATCGTGCCCGTGTCAGGTCACCTGGATCTGAAGGCATTGGCTCGTACTGTCGGCGCGAAAAGGGCAACGCTGGCCGACCCGGCTATAGCCGAGAAAACAACTGGTTATGTGGTTGGCGGTATTTCGCCGATCGGCCAGAAACGGCGCCTGACAACTGTGATCGACCAGTCTGCCGACGCGTACGACACCATCCTCGTCTCAGGAGGTCGCCGTGGCCTTGACATTGAACTGGCTCCCGCCGATCTGGTCGCGGTCACGAATGCCACCTTGGCGGCCATTGGCAAGCCGACTGTGTAGTCCTTCCCTCTTGGGACAAAACCATGGGGTGTTGCCGCGATCGATGGCAACACCCCATGTTTTAGGTTCAGTGAATCTCTAAGCAGGTACGTTGTTCGAGAAGGTCATATCGACGTAGCTGTCGGTGGTCAGCGGCGTCGTGTAGCTGATCGCGCCAGAACTCATCCAAACCTGCTGCATCTTGT
>WRFP01000228.1 GCA_009778725.1 Propionibacteriaceae bacterium | reverse complement strand
GACTGGCCCGATCCGTCGGGCGATCGCCACGATCGACGATCAGGGGTGGACACCGATTGAGTATCCCCATCCGGTCCTCGATCCTGACACCAGCATGTGGGTGTCTCGTGCCGAAGTCGCTGACATCAGCCACACTGCGTTCACCACAGTACGCACCAGTCATCCCGTCCAAGGGCGTCTGGTCGTGCGTCGGGTCCCGGACTGGCAAGCCGCAGACAAGATCGCCGCCGGTCAGGATCCCTTATTCGCCGCCTGGCGGTATCACGCGTTCTTCACCACCGTACCCACCGAAACGTATGACACTGTCAAGGTTGACACCCTCCACCGACACCATGCGGTCATCGAACAAGTCAACTCGGCGTTGAAAGACTCCGCGCTGGCACACCTGCCGTCCGGCAAGTTCGCGGCAAACAGTGTCTGGGTCAGTCTGGCCTGCCTGGCCTTCAACCTGACCAGAGCCCTGGGCATCCTCACCAGTGACCCCCGACTCGCGGTTGCTGTGCCCGCGACCATCCGACGGACACTGGTCCTCGTGCCAGCCCGGATCGCCTCCAGTGCCCGAACCATCATCGTCCACCTGCCCCTGAACTGGAAATGGGCCACCTCCTGGATAGAAGCCTTCACTATTGTCCATGCACGCCTAGTCTGACTCCACCCCACGAGCCACCACAACAAGAAAGACACCTAGTGGAAAGTCCGGGCAGACCGGAGACACACCCACGCCCACCCAACAAACATCCAACAATCACCATTCAAAACAAACCACTCTTCACCAAACACCGAATCGGACCGGTGCATCCAGGTTAAACCCGGCGCAGATCGACTTGCTCACTCAGCACTATCTGGAGGGGAAGACGGTGTACGAGTTGGGAGCCGAGTTCGGCATCACCCGGCAGACCGTCAGCCTGGTCTTGAAACGCAACGGGGTGCAGATGCGGATGCAAGGACCGCGTGAGGATCAGCGCGACGAGGTCACCGCGCTGCGCGACCGAGCATGGTCGTATGCGCGACTGGGCGAGCGGTTCAAGGTCGATCCATGGACCGTGCGGAACTATCTGGTAAGCGGGGCGACGCTGGCCTGAGACGACGTGCCACTCCAACGGCCAGGAGCGCATTCGGTGTCTGCGCATCGCCGGACTATATAGTGGCGCGGTCGAGCACGTCGCGTCCGAGGGCGGTGGTCTGGTAACGCCGGCGTCGACTGTTGGGTTGGCCGGGAATCGTCATCGCAAGCAAGCCCTGCTCAACGAGCGGGACGATGTGGCGCTGATAATGGCCGTAGGCGTTGGACAAGCCCACCGCGTCCAGCAGGCCAGCGCGGGCAGTCGAGGCGAGCGCGGTCCGCAGGATCGCCGTGACTTGCTCACTGCCTCGCTCATCGACTTGCTCACTGGCTCCGCGTGGGGTGCCCGGCTCGGGGGCGATGCAGGGCGAGTAGCTGCGGATCGGGATGACAACGCGCAAGGAGTTGGGCAACTCTAGGAACTGTGGGGTACCAAGACCTTGGTCGGCCAGGGTCTTCGACGTGGCAGGGAGGAGAGCGCTAGTAAACTGGTCGCCATCCCGGCGAAAGGATGGCAGGTGCGGTACGTCAACATCAGGTTCGACGCGCAGGGCACCTTCATTGATCCCAAGCCGTACCTGGCGCTCCTGGACGGTTTGAAGACGCAGCTACCGGCGGGCGCGCGGGCGTTCATCGACCAGCCCGGCCATTTCCACTTCGGTGATCACTGCCTCCACGACATGATGGTGCGACCCACGACAACCAACGGCGAACTGCGGTTCGGCTGGCCAACCCGTCCGGATGTGCTGCGCATCTTCTACGACGACTCCGTCGCCGTCACCACTGTCGCAGAACCAGGAGCCGGACGCCCGGACGCTGCCTGGGAAGTCATCTACGACGAAATACTCCCCAGCACCGCTGGTTGTTGCCACGAGATCGTCTGCTACGAAGGCACACTGCGGATCGACTGCACCGACCTCCACGCCACCTGGGCCATGCCCGAGTAACCAGGCGCAGAGGTTATCCCACCGCAGGACGTGGCGGTCTCACCGCAACTGGTCAAGAAGGGGACGCGCCTCGGCGCGCCGCAAGCTGATCCAACTGTTCTACGACGACGCCATCACCATGCCCGCCCTGAAGAAAGAACAGAAGAAGGTCTCCGACCAGTTGGCCGAAGTCACCGACCGGCTCGACTCCTACCAGGCCGGATGCGCCGACGCCCGCCTGCGCGTCGAGGGCTACCTCGCCCTGGCCGCGCACTGCCACCGCATCGACGAGATCTCCGACGACCCCAAGAAGCGCCAGATCAACCACGCCTTCTTCACCAAGATCACGCTCTTCGAAGACCGGCACATCGAAACCGAGTACACCGGTGCCATCGAAACGATCCTCGACCCAGCCAACCGACTACACGCCGACTACTGGCAACGCCACCAACAGTTGCACCCAGCCGTCCTGGGAGAAGACGCGCTCACCGAAGACGACCTGAACAGGTCACTGTTTCGAGTAAGCGAACTTGGGTGGGCGTAACTGGGATCGAACCAGTGACCTCTTCGGTGTGAACGAAGCGCGCTACCGCTGCGCTATACGCCCTTATGGACTTGTCAACCGGGCGGTGCCGGGTCGCAGATGACTGCGTCGTG
>WRFP01000227.1 GCA_009778725.1 Propionibacteriaceae bacterium | reverse complement strand
GCGATCGGTCATGTCGTAGCTGTGGGATAGTCTCATTCCTGGAGTGACGATGACTGATCTGAAGAGGGGGGACGACCCCCAAGGCCGGTTCACCAACCCGCCTTTGCCGCCAGCGGAGGGCAACAACGCCCCCCGCACGACTGACGCGCAGCTAAAGAGCGGACGGGCGCCGGTGACCATTTTGGGGGCCCAGATGGTCCGTGGTGAAGGTCCTTTGTTCCCGGTGTCCCAAGGACCCAGTCCATCGGCGATCCTGGCCGCAGCGACGGCACCGGTTGCCCAGCGAGGTGGTCGGTCGTCATCCCGGAAGCCAGCAGCCACCCAGAGCACCAAGGTGACAGTGACTTCCGACTGGCAGACAGAAGCTTTCACGACGATGGCGATCAGACTGGACAAGGTGGTGGGCGGGCCCACAGCCAAGGCCTTCCTGGCCCTGAACTGCGAGACAGTGGGCGATCTGTTGCATCTTCTTCCGCGCCACTTGATGTCGGGAACGGATGTCACCAACATCGCGGATCTGATCGGAGGAAACCGGGGTAGTGAAGAATATGTCGCCGTGCTGGCCCATGTCGGCAAGCACTCCATCACCGGACAAGCGCCCAAACAGCGTTTGGAGGTTCACCTGACCGACGGCCGGGTGTGGCTGACGGCGACTTTTTTCGGCCGCCGCCACCTGCTTGAACACTGGAATTCTGTCTTGGACAGGTCAACACGGGGTATTTTCGCGGGGAAACTGGGTTGGTTCAATAAGTTGCCACAACTGACTCACCCGGCCTTCGCCATGATCTGTCCAGACGGTCTGGTGGGGTCGGAAAAGAGCATGAAGCTTGTCTCGCGGATGACCACGGACTCCTTCCTCGGGTTGTATCCGCAGACCTCCAAGCTGCCGACCTGGGCAGTGGCTGAGTGCATCGACTTGGCCTTGGACCTTGTCACCGGGTTGTCAGACCCCCTGCCGGCCTGGGTACGCGAGGAAGCCGGATTGTGTGAACTGGAGCAGGCCTTGAGGCAGGTCCACCTCCCCACGAGCACAGATTCCTTCGAGCAGGGGAAGAGGCGTTTGCTCTTCGATGAGGCGTTCGCGACTCAGGTGGCGATGGCCTACCGCCGCGAGGATGCTTCGACCCACACAGCCGTGGCCCGGATGGACCCGGGGTCGGGACTGCTGGCGGCCCTGGATACGCGGCTTCCCTTCGACCTGACTGCTGAACAGGTCCAGGCCGGTGTTCAGATCAGCGCGGACCTGGCTCGTACCCGACCGATGCAGCGCCTGCTTCAAGGGGAGGTTGGCTCGGGCAAGACCGTGGTGGCCCTGCGCGCGATGCTGACGGTGGTCGACACGGGCGGGCAAGCGGTTCTCATTGCTCCCACGGAGGTTCTGGCTCAGCAACATGCGTACTCGGTGAGCGCTCTGATGGGCGACCTGGCCGCCGGAGACATGCTGTCGGGGGGCCAGGGGACCGATGTGGTGCTCCTCACCGGGTCCATGACTGCCACGGCCAAGGCGGAAGCCCTCAGCCGGATCGCCTCGGGTCAGGCTGGGATCGTCATCGGCACTCACGCCCTGCTGTCACGGGGAGTCACCTTCCATGATCTGGGATTGGTCGTTGTCGATGAGCAACACCGTTTCGGTGTCGAGCAGAGGAACGCCCTGTCAGACCAGGGCGCTGCCCGTCCGCATGTCTTGGTGATGACCGCGACCCCGATTCCCCGGTCGGTGGCCATGACGATCTTCGGGGACCTCGACGTGTCCACGCTGACCCACATCCCCGCCGGCCGAGCCGAGGTGACCACCACTGTGGTGGATGTGGTGACCCGCCCGGCCTGGGTGGACAGGGCCTGGGCGCGGGTCAGGGAGGAGGTGGCCAAAGGCCGACAGGTCTACATCGTCGCTCCCCGGATCGATCCAGCTGGGGGCAAGCAGGGTTCCTCCGTCCTCGACCTGGCGTCGATGCTGAGCCGCGGGCCCTTACAGGGGTTGCGTGTCGGCGTCCTCCACGGGCGACTGCCGGGCAGTGAGAAGACCGAGACCATGGCCCGCTTCGGCGCCGGTGACCTGGACGTCCTCGTGGCAACGTCGATGATCGAAGTGGGCGTGGACCAGCCGAACGCCTCCATGATGGTGATTTCCGACGCCGAGCGGTTCGGGATCTCCCAACTCCACCAGTTGAGGGGCCGGATCGGGCGCGGGGCCCATCCCGGTGTCTGCCTGCTGCTCACCAATGCGGCCGAGGGAACACCGGCCAGGCAGAGAATAGACATGGTAGCCCACACACGCGATGGATTCGCCCTGGCTGAGGCGGATCTGGCTCAACGCCGGGAGGGTGATGTCCTCGGCATGAGCCAATCGGGTCGTCATAGTTCGCTGAAACTGCTGCGGGTCCTCGACCACGTCGACATCATCGACCAGGCCCGGCGCATCGCGGAGGAGGTGGTGCGCCGGGATCCTCAGATGTCACATCCGGGGATCGCCGACTATGTGGCCGAGATCGAGTCCAGGGCCGACGCCGATCTGGACGAGTCCACGTGACCTAGGTGGCTGGTGTTTTTCGTTGACATCGAATATTGTGTGCGCTATAATTATTGTATGTTGATGGTGAGAGTTCTGTGACGCTGGGAAGAACGCCTGTTCAGGCTGATATGTTCTTGTCG
>WRFP01000226.1 GCA_009778725.1 Propionibacteriaceae bacterium | reverse complement strand
TATTAGCATGCGCCCACACGATCGAACTGTAAAACAAGTGAGTCGTCGGCACATCCGCAAACGGGGACGACACAACCAGCGTCGAACTAGTCGCAGCCAACGCCGCATCGATAGGGGTGAACACACTCATGGTCTTATTATCTGTACCGCTTATGATGCCAAGTATCACCGCGGATCCGTCGCTGTTGATCGAATAAACCGGTGACCCTGAGTCACCCCCCAAAGCAGAAACATCCATTATTGCCATCCCTGTCACAGTCCTGCCGACTGTCCCGTCTCTCTCTTGGAGACTGAACGGTTTGTCAATCTGCGTGATTGTTCCGCATTTCTCTGTTATCGTCGTGCGCCCACTAAAACACGCCTGTTTATCGACCTTAGGAATACCTTGGTCAACAATGCGTCTAGCCACAGGCAGTGAGGCACCGACGGGCTTGGCAAAGACCATCGCCTGTGGACTAGACACCGGGCCAAACATCGCAACGTCCGCGGTAATGGTCGCACCAGCAGCTGATGATCCCCACGTTGATGCTTGAATGGCGCCGAGGCTAAGGCTGGTAGAGCCCAACGTGACTGGGGCAGTCTTGGAGCCACAATGCCCCGCCGTCAACATATAGGTGCCCGTCCCAGACTGAACGACGACATCCGAAGTACATATGGCCGTTGAACTCGAACCTTGTGCAATCAAGATCTCCTTGCCTGCCATCACCGGAAGAGTCTGAGCAGTCTCCGCCGGGCTCAACGTATCCACCGGATAGACGCGGTTGCCGCCCTCCACAACAATGACCACCCGCCCCGGAACCGACTCCGGCGGCGTGTCCGAGGACATCACCACCAGGATGCCCAAGGCTTTAAGCGTGGCAGCCACCGAATCTTCATACCCCCACAGTGCCGTCACTACGACACGCCCCACTTTATAGTCCGGACCCGCGGAAATCACCCCACGACCAGCATTTTCGAATGCCTCCATGACCGTCGCAGTCAACTCGGCGCGACCGACCGGGCACGCCACAACCTCCACCGGAGCAATCGACAGCCACCGCACAGCAAGCGCCCGATCAGCGTCCGACGGATCAAGGACCCCAACGATAATACTCGTCTGATCCCTAGCCCACCACGTGTCGACGTAGCGATCACCGAAAGCCGCCTCAGCTTTGGCCGCAATCCAATCCCCCCGGATAGCATCGACCGTAACGCCCGGCTCCGTCGCCTTCGCAGGGCAGGCAAAACCAACACCGATGCTGGCTCCCATCATCATGGCGACCAGTAGGCTCAACACACCGACTTTCCCACCACCGCTATGTTTTGCTTTCATAAAAATCTCCCTCGATATCCTATCCCAGCAATATACGACACACCTTCATTGTGTATTATTAGTATTATATCTGATTTCCTGAGTTTTGTTGTGACGGACTCGTTGAGCCTTAGTTGGGTTTTGTGCTTGTGGATAGGCATATGTTCATGTGATGTCTCTGAAGTGTCGGCGTGTACTGGCTTGTCGCGAGGTGAGTCATGATGTCATTAGTATGACTTGATTGAGCGGCGACCGGAGGCTGCGATAGCGCTCATACGGCAGAAGAATCCCACGACCGGGATCACGTACGTGTACGAGGCCGAGCGGCAGTGGGACCAAGACAAGAAACAGACCCGCCACACGCACCGCCGCGTAGTCGGCCTGTGGACCCCGACACCAGGGATGTCGTGGCGAACAGGACCTCGGTCGCGCGCGCGGAGGCCCCGACCGCGTCCAGGATGTTCGCCGGGGCGCCCCACCTAGTGGCCGGGATAGCCGATCAGGCAGGACTGGGAGAGGTACTGGAACACGCTCTGGGAGGCAGGGCGGCAGCGGAAGAGGCGTTTGTTGATGACGGTTGAAAAGTAGGCCACTCCTGAAGAATTGAAGGAGTGATTAGTGTGAATGATTGGGCCGAGATTCGGCATCTGTCAAGAGTTGAGAAGTTGTCTGGGCGTCAGATCGCCAAGCGGTTGGAGATCGCACGGGACACTGTGGCCAAGGCGTTGGCGTAGGACAGCCCGCCCGAGTATGTCCGTGAGGCGACTGGTTCGAAGGTGGACCCGTTCGTGCCGGCGATCAAGGAGTTGCTGCGCCGTGACGCGTCGTTGAAAGCGACGGTCATCGCTGAGCGCGTCGGCTTCAACCAGGGGGTGTGGACCACCCGTGGCGCCACCACGAGGACCACCCCAGAGTCGAGAGGACATGGACGGTCTGAAACGGTTGTACCTGCACTTGTTTTACAGCCCCGCACGGGCGACGGCTCAGGAAGCCGACTTCGCCGACCTGCTTGCCCGCCTCCACACCGACCTGACCACCGGCGAGGTCACAGAAGACGACCAGCACCCCTACAAAAGCTACTTCACCAAGACCTGCTCCGGTCGGACGGGCAATAACCAGGCGATCCAGGCTCAACGCAACCGCCACGGCCACTTCGCGCTGCTGTCCAACGACGTGGCTCATGCCGCATAAAGTGGAGTGTTTCGTACGGTAACCGATACGAAACACTCCACCACAAGTGAATAATAACAACTATCGGTCAGCAGCCAATCGACTTCGGATAGGCAGTGCACATCAACTGTCTGGTCGATGTACGAGACAAGAACGCCGCCATCGACCCCCGCGTCACCGGATTAGCCTGCTGGAACACC
>WRFP01000225.1 GCA_009778725.1 Propionibacteriaceae bacterium | reverse complement strand
GGCAAGGAAGATATGGCTCGTCCTCAACCGGGAGGGTATCCCGGTAGCCCGATGCACCGTGGAACGACTCATGAAGGTCCTGGGGTTACAGGGCGTTCACCGGGGCCGACGGATTCGCACGACTATCCCGAACGGTGCCGACGTGTTGCCCGGCGATCTGGTGAACCGCGACTTCGAGCCCTTAGCTCCCAATCGGCTGTGGGTGGCGGATTTCACCTACGTGTCCACGTGGAGCGGTTGGACGTATGTCGCGTTCGTCATTGATGCTTACTCCCGGCGTATTCTCGGCTGGGCCGCGTCCACGTCGATGACCGTCGACTTCGTTCTCGACGCTTTGGAACAAGCGATCTGGGTCCGTGACGCTGAAGGTCACGGGGATCTGACTGCCGTGGTCGGCCATTCCGACCACGGCAGTCAATACACGTCGTTTCGCTACGGTCAGGCGCTGTCCGACGCTGGTGTTACCCCGTCTACTGGATCAGTCGGCGATAGTTACGATGCGTTAGCTGAGACTGTCAACGGTTTGTATAAGACCGAACTCATCAAACCGAGGAAGCCCTGGAAAACCATCGACCAAGTCGAATACGCCACCGCCGAATGGGTCGACTGGTTCAACCACCGCCGCCTCTACCAGCACTGCGACGATCTCCCACCCGTGGAGTTCGAAAACCTGTACTACGCTAACCACAACAACACTCCGGCAACCGCCGGAATGCCACAATAGAAAACCTCCGGACACACCGGGGGGATTCAGCGTAAGCATAACCTGCCCGAGCCGGACGGCAAGGGCTTCTGGAACGATGTTGTCATCATCACCAGCAAGGACGCGAATCTGACGAAGGCTCATGCCCGATATCTTGAGAGTCGGTTCATTAACATCGCCCAACAGGTTGGCCGGATGCCGCTGAATAACAGTACGAGTCCCGACCCGATTGCCCTGCCTGAGGCGGATGTCTCGGACATGGAGTACTTCATCTCGCAGGCGCAGATCGTCTTGCCTGTCCTTGGGGTCAATCTGTTCCGTGGCCAGACTGCACCGTCTGTGCCAGGAGTAGAGCCAGTTTCAGCGGTCCCCAGTTCTCCAGTGTTCGAGATGCCAATTCCTGGTGGTGGGCGTGCTCGGGCCCAAGAGATCGACGGCGAGTTCACCGTACTCGCCGGGTCGCAGGCGCGGGCGAAGTGGGCTGGCGGGGAGTTGAAGCGTGCGTCTCATGGCCGTCAGGAATTGCGGGAGAAGCTGATCGCCAAGGGCACGCTGGTTCAGCAGGACGGTTGGTTGGTGTTCGCGCACAATCAGGTGTTCTCCAGCCCGAGTGCGGCGGCCGCGCTGATCGTGGTACGGAAACTCACAACGGTAGACAGTCCTGGAAAGTCGAGGCGACAGGGGTGTCGTACGGAGACTGGCAAACCCAGCAGATCGATGTCGTACCCACAGACTGAAAGCCGTCCCCAGTACGCCGCTGAACATACGACAAGGAGATCAGGCCGAACCAGTCGCGACGCCGCCAGATGCGCCCCAGCCCCAATCGCCAAACGACTCTGAAGCATTCACCCCACCATTCAGACCCCCGCCGCTTCCGCGATCGCATTGATCTGAAAAGCCGGATAGATCCCGCCACACTTCATCAACTTGATATTGATCAGATTGGCAGCCTGGCGTCGAACGATCCGCGAGGCGTCGTACGGAATGAAACAACTCTCGTCGATCATCACAGGGATGGGGACGGGTCCTCAAGTGGGCTGTGCCATCAGCATCCCAGTACGGCAGCGGCTGCAGCACGTTCAGCATCTCACTGCTCCGACAGCCCCAATCGGAACCTCTGGATATCCTTGGTCCGGTCGTCTACGTCCAGTCGACTGACTTCACTAATACCGGCTCGTTCCCGATTCATTCGGTCGGGCCGGTTGTCTTTTTCCGGCGGCGCGTGTGACAGATGACACGAAGCCACATCTGATGTACGAGCAGCATCTTTAGGCTCACCACCTCTCGGGGGGCGACCTACAGTGACGATGCCTTCGTCCTCCTAAGGACCGCACTGTTCCACATTCACCTCCAGACAAAGTGGAGTTGGCTGAATCTGGACGAAAACCGCTGACCAAATCACCAAGATCGTACGCCAAGACCGCGCAGCCATCCGAATGAAAAGCTAAACGGGGGTTATTCCACTACCATGGGTTGGATGGCGGACAAAGATCAGGAATGCCCGAATTGCGGCTCCAGCAACACGGTAAAAATCACGTACGGGCTCGTCACCTTCGACGATGAGTTGATGGAGGACCTCGAAGCGAACCGAGTCGTACTCGGTGGGTGCATGATCTTTGAGGGCTATAGTCCCGAGAGGCACTGCAACGACTGCGGTGAGGACTTCGGGCACGTACAGTAGTTGACCAACGGGGGTTTGGAAGGTGAGTCAGGCGACGCTCGCTCTTGAGAGGATGGCTGTGCCGAGAGTGAATAGCTTGGTTTTCCAGCGTGTCGCGGCCTGGTGCGCGGGGGATGCATATGAGCATGATTTGGTCTCAGCCAGGTATGCTGTGGGCTATGAGTCTCACGGTCGCTGATGTCAGGGAAGCAGCGTTGACGCTGCCCGAGCACGACCGGGCCGCGCTTGCGGAGTCGCTGCTGGAGAGCCTCGACTATCCGGTGGATGACCCTGCCGAGGTTGAGGCGTCG
>WRFP01000224.1 GCA_009778725.1 Propionibacteriaceae bacterium | reverse complement strand
GGCGGGATTCGCGCGGAACGTGTTGGCGGAACACAATTCGGTGTCCAGCGAGTTGATCATCCATGAGGTGATGGGACGGCACTGCGGGTGGTTGACGGCTGCGGCTGCGCGGAAGTACCGGGATTGGGTGACGCATGCAGAATGGTTGCCTGAGATCGGGCTGAAGCAAGACGCTTGGGACATCCATGCAGTGTTCGTACCCGAGGTGGAGATCGACCTCGAAGCGGAGGCCCTGCGGCTGGAAGCGACCATGAACTCGGTGGGGAACGTCAATATCTTCCTGTCCGAGGGCGCCGGAGTGGAGACCATCGTACGCGAGATGGAAGAGCGTGGAGAAACTGTGCCGAGAGACGCGTTCGGGCATGTTCAGCTCGACAAGATCAACCCGGGAGCCTGGTTCGCCGAGCAATTCGCTTCCATGATCGGCGCGAAGAAGGTTCTGGTGCAGAAGTCGGGTTACTATTCGCGTTCAGCGGCAGCCAATGCGTACGACCTGGCACTGATCAAGTCCATGACAGAACTGGGCGTCGACTGCGCTCTGAATGGGATTTCTGGAGTCATCGGCCATGATGAGCAGGACAACGACATCCTCAAGGCCATCGCTTTCGAGCGCATCGCGGGAGCCAAGCCTTTCGACATCCGCCAGCCCTGGTACCTCGACCTTTTGGAGGACATCGGCCAGCCCGCGGCCCTGGGGTGACGGGCAACTACCCCACTCCCCTGGTTTTACTTCCGGCGTTCGGCTGTTTTCACCTGGGATTGGGCTCGGTGATAAGCCTGGAGCGTAGCGACAGAGTTGTCTCCGGCGTCGCGCTTGGCCTGGAGGTCCAGCAGGGTACGTCTGGCTGCCTCAACGTTGATGTCGGCTGCCATCTGGGCGTACGGAGCGATGATGGCGGCGCGGTCCTTGGTGACCGAGACGAAACCGCCGTCGACGGCAATGATGTGGCGTGTGCCATCCGAGGCGGTGACTTCGGCGGTTCCCGGAGCCAGGGTGGCGATCAGCGGAATGTGGTGGGCCAGCACCCCGATCTCGCCCTCGGTGGTCATCGCGACGAGTTGGTTCGCCTCGCCTTCCCAGACCAGCCTGTCAGCGGAAACGATCTCGACACGGAAGGTCTCGGCCATCACCCGAACTCCTTCTTCAAGGCTTCTGCCTTCGCCATGACGTCATCCATGTTGCCGACATTGAAGAAGGCCTGCTCTGGGATGTTGTCCACGTCGCCGCGGCAGATCATCGTGAAGCCCTCGATCGTCTCGTCCAAGGGTACGGTCGACCCGGGCACGTTGGTGAACTTCTCAGCCATGTAGGTGTTCTGGGACAGGAACTGCTGGATGCGGCGCGCCCTGGCGACGACCACCTTGTCCTCTTCGGACAGTTCGTCGACGCCGAGGATGGCGATGATGTCCTGCAGTTCCTTGTTGCGCTGCAAGATCCGCTTGACCTCGATAGCAGTGTCGTAATGCTCCTGGGTGATGTACTGGGGATCCAGGATACGGCTGGTTGACGTCAGCGGGTCGACAGCGGGATACAGGCCACGAGACGCGATGTCGCGGCTGAGCTCGGTGGTGGCGTCCAGGTGGGCGAAGGTGGTCGCCGGCGCCGGGTCCGTGTAGTCGTCAGCAGGGACGTAGATGGCCTGCATGGAGGTGATGGAGTGACCGCGCGTGGAGGTGATGCGTTCCTGCAACTGGCCCATCTCGTCGGCCAGGTTGGGCTGGTAGCCCACAGCAGACGGCATGCGGCCCAACAGGGTGGACACTTCCGAACCGGCCTGGGTGAAACGGAAGATGTTGTCGATGAACAGCAGCACATCCTGGTTCTGCACGTCGCGGAAATACTCGGCCATCGTCAGAGCAGACAGAGCCACGCGCAACCTGGTTCCCGGCGGCTCGTCCATCTGACCGAACACAAGGGCGGTGTCTTTCATGACCCCGGCCTCGATCATTTCGTTGATCAGGTCATTTCCTTCACGGGTCCTCTCCCCCACTCCGGCGAACACCGAGGTGCCACCGAAGTTGTGGGCGATGCGGTAGATCATTTCCTGGATCAAGACGGTCTTGCCCACGCCGGCGCCACCGAACAAACCAACTTTGCCACCTTGTACGTACGGTGTGAGGAGGTCGAGGACCTTGATCCCCGTGTGGAGCATCTGAGTCTTGGGTTCCAAGGCGTCGAACGCAGGAGGCTGGCGATGGATCGGCCATCTCTCTTCGATCTCCAAGCCGGAGATGTCCTCACTGAGGCACTCCCCCGTGACGTTCCAGACCTTGCCCTTCGCCACGTCGCCCACAGGCACAGAGATAGGAGCGCCGGTGTCGCGGACCTCAGACCCGCGGACCATTCCATCGGTCGGCTTGAGGGAGATCGCGCGGACGATGTTGTCGCCCACGTGGAGTTCGACTTCCAAGGTGATCTCGTGAGTCGACCCCTCCGCTCCGACGGTGACTTTGAGGGCGTTCAGGATGTCCGGCATCTGATCAGGTGGGAACTCCACGTCCACGACAGGTCCGATGACCCGGACCACGCGGCCCGTGCCGGGTGCGGCAAGCTGTGTGTTAGTCATCACGTCTCCTCATTCTTGGGCAAGCGCCGATGCGCCGCCCACAATCTCGGTGATCTCTTGGGTGATCTTGGCCTGGCGGGCCTGGTTGATCTGGCGGGTGAGGGTCCCGATGAGATCCTCAGCATTGTCTGTGGCGGCCTTCATG
>WRFP01000223.1 GCA_009778725.1 Propionibacteriaceae bacterium | reverse complement strand
GAACAACATCTTGGCGCCATGGCGGATGATGCCGCCATGCTCTTGGGCCACACCGGGCAGGAAGCCCGGCACGTCGACCAGGGTGACGATGGGGATGTTGAACGAATCGCAGAAGCGGACGAAGCGTGACCCCTTGTCAGACGAGTTGATATCCAGCACACCGGCCATGACCGACGGCTGACTGGCGACGAAGCCCACCGTACGGCCGGTGATGCGCCCGAACCCCACGACGATGTTCGTCGCGTAGGACTCATGGACTTCCAGGAAGTCCTCGCGATCGACGAGCCGCCGGATGACGTCGCGCACGTCGTACCCCTTGGTGGCCTGCAAGGGAACAATGTCGCGCAAGGACTCGTCGGGCTCGACGTTCATGTCCGGGTCGACGATCGGCGGATCTTCGGCGTTGTTCTGGGGCAGGAAGCTCAGCAGCTTCTGCGCCATCAGCAAGGCCTCTTCATCATCGTTGGCGACGAAGTGGATGACACCGGACTTCTGCATGTGGGCCATGGCGCCGCCCAGGGCGTCCTGGGTCACATCCTCGCCTGTTACCTGCTTGATGACGCTCGGGCCGGTGATGAACATGTAAGCCTTGCGCGTCTGGATGACGAAGTCTGTCAGCGCCGGAGAGTACGCCGCCCCTCCCGCACACGGCCCGCAGATCACAGAAATCTGGGGCACGACGCCGGAGAGTTTGACGTTGGCGTAGAAGACCTTGCCGTACCCGGACAAGGAATCGATGCCCTCCTGGACGCGCGCGCCGCCGGAATCGTTGATGAAGACGAACGGGTTGCCGTTCTGCAGGGCGGCTTCCATCATGGCCACGACCTTGATCGAGTGCGTCTCGCCGGCTGATCCGCCCATGACGGTGAAGTCCTGGCTGGCCACGTTGACCGGGCGGCCCCGGACTGTTCCGGCTCCGGTGATCACGCCCTCGGCAGGAGGGTCGGCCTTGTCCATGCCGAAGGTGACAGTACGGTTCTTGCGGAAGACCCCGACCTCCTGGAAACTGCCCTCGTCGAGCAGCAGAGCCAGGCGCTCGCGGGCGGTCTTCTTGCCCTGGGCGCGTTGCTTGTCCAAGCGCGCCTCGCCGCCACCCAGTTCAACCGCGGCCCTCTTCTCATGGAGGTCCGCGACCAGTTCGGACATATTTTGTGCTTTCATACCTTAGGCCCTCTCGACCTTGACAGTGTGGGTCCGGGTGCCGAGCGACACCTGATAGGTGATGGAGCCGACACTTGCCGTGGTCGCACCGGTCGCCTTGGCATGTCGTTCGGCTTCGACCTGGGCATCCGACTTCGCCACGGATTTCGGGCCCTCATCACGGTGCATGAAGAACTCGGGGGCGATGGCGGGGAACATGGCGTAGGTCAGGACATCCTCGTCCGAGGTGTTGGCGCCCTCGATCGCCTGGGTTGTGGCCGCCAATTGCTCCCATTCTGGCTTGAGCAGGTCAGCCGGGCGGCCTGTGATAGGCGCCTTGCCAGTTTGTTCCTGTGCGATGGCGACAACCTCGGGATTGCAGGTTCCCAGGGTGTGGCCGTAGTAACCCAGCACCAGGTCGGCGAACTCCGCTGTGAGCCTGGCGTACCGCCCGAACAGTACGTTGAAGACAGCTTGTGTTCCCACGATCTGGGAGGTCGGAGTGACCAGCGGTGGATACCCGGAGTCAGCCTTGACCACCGGCACCTCCTCCATCACCTCGCGATGCTTGTCACCGGCACCTTGATCCCTGAGCTGGGACTCCATGTTGGACAGCATGCCACCGGGAATCTGGGACTTGAAAATCTCGGTGTCCACCAGGGTGGCCGACTCGAACTCCTCGTACTTGGGGCGTACTCGCGCGAAATGGTCGCGAATCTTGACCAGACGATCCATGTCCAAGCCGGTGGTGTATCCGGTTCCTTCCAGCATTTCCACCACGGATTCGGTCGGATTGTGGCCAGGCCCGAGGCTCATCGACGAGATGGCGGTGTCCACCACGTCGGCGCCGGCCTCGATCGCCTTCTGCAAGGAAACCATGGTCACTCCGGTGGTCGCGTGACAGTGCACATGGACCGGGACCTTGTCGCCGTACGCCTGCTTGATGGCCTTGACGATGTCGTACGCGGGCTGGGGCTTGAGCAACGCCGCCATGTCCTTCAACGCGATCGACTCGGCGCCCATGTCGAGCAGCTGACCGGCGAGTTTGACGTACCCTTCGACCGTGTGTACCGGTGAAATGGTGTAACAGATCGTGCCCTGGGCGTGCTTGCCCGTCTTCACCACAGCCTTCATGGCGGCGGCCATGTTGCGCGGATCGTTGACCGCATCGAAGACGCGGAAGACATCCATCCCGTTTTCGGCCGACTTGTCGACGAATTTTTCAACGACCGTGTCCTCGTAGTGGCGGTAGCCGAGGAGGTTCTGGCCGCGCAGCAGCATCTGCAACCGTGAGTGAGGCATCAACTCACGGAAGGTGCGCAATCTGACCCACGGGTCCTCATTGAGGAAGCGGATGCAGGCATCATAAGTCGCTCCACCCCAACACTCCACCGACCAGAAGCCGGCATTGTCAATATCCTCACAGGCGCCGACCATGTCTTCGGTGGCCATCCGGGTAGCTAGCAGGCTCTGATGTGCGTCGCGCAAGGCGAGTTCAGTAACACCAATCTTTCGGGGATTCATGCCTCTATCCAACCACGACCACGACCCTGCCGGAAATTCGCGAGGTCATTTTCTCACAACCCGG
>WRFP01000222.1 GCA_009778725.1 Propionibacteriaceae bacterium | reverse complement strand
TTCACCGTCGGAGATCCCGAGCAGAAGATGGGCATCCGGGGTTCGTCCACGGTGCCGCTGTTCTTTTCCGATGCCCGCATCCCAGCCGCCAACCTGCTCGGTGACGAGGGCAAAGGCTTCAACATCGCCATGGCCCTGCTGGACGGAGGCCGTACTGGCATCGCGGCCCAGGCCGTCGGCATCGCCCAGGGCGCCTTCGAAGCCGCCGTGGCCTACGCCAAGGAGCGGGTGCAGTTCGGCAAGCCGATCGCCTCCCTCCAGGCCATCCAGTGGATGATCGCCGACATGGCCACCGACATCGAGGCCGGGCGGCTGTTGGTCTACCAGGCGGCCGATCTGGAATGGCGCCACCAGCCGTTCGCCACCCAGTCCGCCATGGCCAAGCTCTTCTGTGGAGAGATGGCGACCCGGGTGGCAGGCAAGGCCATCCAAATCCATGGTGGTGTCGGCTACACCGAGGCGTACCCGGTGGAGCGCGCCTACAGAGACGCCAAGATTACGGAGATTTACGAAGGAACGAGCGAGATCCAACGACTGGTCATCTCGCGTTCGTTGCTTCGCTGAAAGGAGAAACTAATGAAAATTGTTGTAGCCTACCAGTGGGCCCCCGACCCCCAAGAGGCAACTGTGGCAGCCGATGGAACTGTCGACTTCTCGCGCGCGAAACCGGCGATCTCGGACTATGACGCCACCGCTATCGAGGTGGGCCGCCAGGTTGCCGACGCCACCGGCGCGGCCCTGATCGGCGTGTCCGTGACCGGGGCGGCAGGCGCGGCGCCCGTGGCGACCAAGGCGGCCGCCTCACGCGGGCTCGACGAAATCCTCGTCATCTCAGACCCCGCCCTGGAAGGCGCGGGGACGACCATGACAGCCAAGGCGATCGCCGCCGCTGTGGCATCCCTGGGCGATGTCGCCCTGGTCATCACCGGTGATTCCAGCGTCGACAACGGCGGCAAGATGCTGCCTGGCGTGCTGGGCGGACTGCTCCGCTGGCCGGTGGTGGCCGAAGTGAAATCCCTGGTCATGAGCGGAATGGACATCACAGCCACCCGTGTGTTGACCGAAGGAGTGCAAACCTTGTCGCTGAACGGTCCGGCGGTCATCGCCTCGTCTGCCGATGCGGCCAAGCCCAAGGCCCCGGGCATGAAGGATGTCCTGGCCGCGGGCAAGAAGCCGGTGTCCATCAAGTCCGCCGCAGAGGTGGGACTGGCCGTCGAGGCGGAGGGGACTCTGCGTTCGACCGGAAAATTGTCCGGGCCGTCTAGGAAGATGGTTCAGATCGACACCGCCGATCCTGCCGCCGCGGCGGCTGAACTGGTATCCGCTCTTCGCGCCGCCGGCGTCTTGGACTAGTCAGGAGTTACATCATGAGCACATATATCTTGGTCGCCGGAAGTTCGGCGGTCGCTGAGTTGGTCACCACCGCAGCCGGTCTGGGACGTGGCGTCGTCGCCGTCGTCGTCGGATCCGAGGACCTGGCCAAAGCTGTCGGAGTCGACGGCGTCGACTCCGTGGTCTGGCTGGGTGATCCCGGTGACAAGGCCATCGAGGCTTTCGCACCGGCCGTCGCCAGCCTGGTCGCCGCTGATCCGGGCGTGGTCGTGTCGGGTCGCAAACCCCAGGAACGGGTCTTGCTCGGAGCAGCCGCGGCCGCTCTGGGTTGCCCGGTCGTCTCCGGGAGTACGGAGGTGGTCGCCGAAGGCGCGTCCACAGTCGTGACCGTGGGTGTCTACGGTGGCATCGCCTTGGCGACGTGGTCCTTCGACTCCGCAGTGGCCCTGGTCATGGACGGCGGAGCCGCGGTGACTGGCGGTGGTTCGGCCCCGATCCAGACGGTGACGGCGGACACGAACGCCATCACGGTGGTGTCCGTGGTGCCCAACGCCGTCGCGGCCGCCGACCTCGGTGGCGCGGCACGGGTGGTCGGTGTCGGCCGGGGGCTGAAGTCTCCGGACGATCTGGGAGTCATCGAAGCCCTGGCGGCAGCCATGAAGGCCGAGGTCGGATGCTCGCGCCCTGTGGCGGAAGGACTCGAATGGCTGCCCAAGGACCGCTACGTCGGCATCTCCGGCCAGCACATCGCTCCGGCGCTGTACCTGATGGTGGGCATCTCTGGACAGATCCAGCACATGGGCGGTTGCCGTGGCGCGGGGGTGATCGTCAGTGTCAATTCGGACAAGGACGCCCCGGTGGTGAAGGAATCGGACTTCGTCTTGACCGGGGATCTGTACGCCCTGGTCCCAGCGATCACGGCGGCCCTGTCATGACGGTACCAGTCCGGGGGGACCATCCCCACACATCTGGTCGGGCGTACTGTCAACTGACGTGCCCACCGGCCATCAAGAGGAGGACTCATGGCTGACGAGGTAGATTTCGACGTCGTCGTCATTGGTGCGGGTGTTGCCGGTTGTGTCGCGGCGCACCAACTGGCCACCCAGGGGCTGTCCGTGGTGCTGATCGAGCGCGGGGAAACCGCGGGCTCGAAGAACCTGTCGGGCGGAATCCTGTACTGCCGGGCCATGACCGACATCTTCCCCGCATTCCTCGACGAAGCGCCTGTCGAACGGCGGATCGACCGCAACCTGACCATGTTCACGAACGCGGATTCCTGGGTGGGCATCGAGTACGCCGACCTCCGGCTGTTCGACGCGGGCACCGCGGTGACCGTCCTGCGTGCTCATCTGGACGCCTGGCTGGCCGAGCAAGCCGAAGCCGCGGGCGCGATGGTGATGACGGGAGTCAAGGTTGACGGTCTGCT
>WRFP01000221.1 GCA_009778725.1 Propionibacteriaceae bacterium | reverse complement strand
GACCTGACTTAGGCAGGTTGGGCTGGTTTGGTGGGGTGGTGCGTCTGTGACCTGCGGTTTTGTGTGTGGTGGGGTCACTAAGGTGAGGGTGTGTCGCCGTGGGTTCGCACCGTTCGGACGGGGTCGGGTGCCACGGCCGTGCAGGTTGTGTGGTCCCGCCGTGGTGGCGTGCTGGATCTAGAGCACGTGGGGTCGGCGCACGACGATGTCGAGCTCGTGGCACTGCGGCGGGTCGCTGCCGCTCGTATTCATGCAGGTCAGGAAGCGCTCGACCTGGACGGCGGGGGTCAGTGTCCGCCGGTTGGCGCCGGCAGTTTCCCGATCGTTGCATCGCGGGCGGTCCGCGTGTGGCAGGCGTTGGTGGCTGCGTGGCAGGTGTTGGGGTTTGGCGCGGCGATCCACGACGAGGTGTTCTGGCAGTTGGTGGCTGCCCGGGTCGTCGAACCGGTCTCGAAGGCCGACTCGCTGCGGGTGCTCACCGAGCTGGGAATGTGCAAGGTCCCCTCGTATCGCACGGTGGAGAACTGCCTGGACCGGTGCGTGGAACGCGACTATCGGTCGCATCTTGAGGCAGCGTGCGCTGCGTACGTCGGCGCGAACAATCTGCGATTGTGTTTATACGACGTCACAACATTGTACTGGGAGACCGACATTCCCGACGAATTTCGGATCCCAGGGTACTCCAAAGAACGTCGCCTGGAGCCGCAAATCATCGTCGGACTACTGACCGACTCTCGTGGGTTTCCCCTGCTGGTGCGCGCATTTGAAGGAAACAGAGCGGAGACCAAGACCATCGTGCCCGTGCTGGAAGAATTTCGTGCGCGCAACCCGCATGCGAAGATCACGGTCGTTGCCGATGCGGGGATGATGAGCGAGAAGAACCTGAGGGATCTGGAGGATGCCGGCTACCAGTTCATCGTGGGTGGGCGTATCCCCGAGGAACCGGGCGCAGTACGCCTGTGGCGTATCGAGCATCCCGACCAGGACCTAACTGACCGGCAGATCTTCTCTTCCACTCGCACAGGCACAAAGACGACGCCACGGGCCTGGCGGATCTGGTACCAGTACCGCGCCGAGCGGGCCAAGAAGAACCTGCATGGCATCGAAGCCTCCGTCACCAAGGCCGAGGCGATCATCGCCGGGACGGCCTCAAGCAAGAAGAACCGGTTCCTGAAAGACACCGGCGGGCGCCTGCAGATAGACGCCGATCTGGTGGCCTCTGCGAAACTCCGAGCTGGAATACGCTCCTATATCACGAACCTGGACGCCGACCCGCAGTTCATCATCGATACCTATCATCAGCTCTACCAGGTCGAAGCCTCATTCCGCATGAGCAAACACGACCTACGCGCCCGCCCCGCTTTCCACTACAAACGCGAACGAATCGAAGCACACCTGACAATAGTGTTCGCCGCATTGGCCATCGGCAGATGGATCGAATCCGTCACCGACATGAGCCTGCGGGCGTTCCTACACGCCGTGCGCCCCATACGCCAGGTCACCTTGAACGTCAACGGCACACCCATCACCGGCGAAGACGCCATCAGCCCCACCGCCCACCAAGCCCTCGACGCCATCAGCGCCGCCCGACCACAGGTCACCAAACCTGCCTAAGTCAGGTCGGGCAGCCAATGACAACGCCTACCCGATGTCGCAGAAGTCGATGCCGATGAAGTTGCCGGAGGACGCTGCATCGCGTACGCCGTTGTTGACGATCGTCAGGGTGTGAGGTCCGTATTGCAATCCCGAAGCGGCATACATGAGATGGCTGTATTGCGTCGTGCTGCTGTAGAAATCGACCGTCGTCTGGTAAACGCCGTCCAGATACACATCGGCTTGGCCTCGGTTGTTGTCTCTTGTATAGCCGAAGTCCACGTAGGTTCCCGTAAAGCTGATGGTTGCAGAGTCGTTCTCGCCGATCGTGTAATGCTGATTACCGCCGTACAGGTTGGTGTCAGGATACTGGGCCCAGCCGGCCCCGTCGTAACTGATCGCCGGGCTACCGTCATCGAACCGCATCGGTCCGGCTGCCACCTGTGCGTCGGAGTTGGCAGTGACGAAGAAGATCTTCGCCAACTGGGTCGCCAAGTAGTTTGGACCCAGATCTGGGAACTGCACCTTGAGGAAGTCGGTACCAGGCGGAAGATCCGTCACATTGAACGAAGTGTGACGCCAGCCAACCCCAACGCCATCATTCAGCCCACTGATGGACTGAGGCGTCCAGGAGAGGCCATCAGGTGACGTAAAGAACGCAGGGGGGTTGAACTCCAGTGACGGGTCGGAATAGACGTCGGCATTGAATCCTTGCAGCGAAGGCACCTGGTAGACCACGTTCTCGTCAGCACCGGCGGCGGAAGTCAAGCCGACTCGGGTGGATTCGGTGCTCGGCTGTCCAAATGTCGCGAACTGCGAAGGATTGTCGCTGAGGATCTGAAGGTTGGCAGAATGGCTGTATAGGTGCGAAAAATCTGAGAGGTCATCACCTGACACCACTTTGTCATCCGCATTGTTCTGAGTGACCGTGACATTGCTGACGACACTTGTTGTCGGCCACACCATGTTCCCAGGATTCTCATGCACCTGGTTGTTGATGATAATATACATGGGAACATTCGGGATGTTGGAGGTCACGGTGCGAATGGCGTTTCCGTCGAGATAGAAGGTGAGCTGGCTCGGTTCCCAATCGACGCCATACGTGTGGAAGCCTTGGGTCAGATCTACCCCTGAGTTGTACGCCGCCTGGCCTACTTGTGAGTCGCCTCCCGTGGTCTGGCTGGAGGGATAGTGAACGTTTGTGAACACCTCGTCCGGCTGCGACCCGTT
>WRFP01000220.1 GCA_009778725.1 Propionibacteriaceae bacterium | reverse complement strand
CAGCCACCAGGCCAGGTAGGAGATGCAGCAGACGACGAACAACAGATTGCCCGCGACAATCCGTACTGCTCCTGATCCGGCCATGATCGTAGGCTACACCTGATATCTGGCAGCAGTACGGGAAACTGTCACAGGTGACACTGTCAACGCCGGTACTGAATCATTGCTCAGCGCGGAGGATCTTCGGCGTCATGTCGTCGGCGCAAGGTGTCCACTGATCGGCGCGGGCGTCGGCCTGATCGCCACTGCGGATGTCCTTGATCTGGCCCTCGACACCGCCGAACCAGACGTAAGGAATGCCTCGGCGGTCGGCGAAGCGGATTTGCTTGCCGTATTTTTGGGAATTGGGGCTCACCTCGCAACTGATCCCACGGGAGCGCAACAGAGCGGCCACCGAGTTGGCCTGGGCACGGGTGTCTTCGGAATCGACGGCGACGAGGACCACGGAGGGGACGGATCTCGACGCCACCAGGACGCCCTTGGAGATCAGGGGGGCGAAGACTCGGGTGATCCCGAAGGAGATGCCGACGCCGGGAAAGGTCCGGCGGCCGTCGGTGGCCAGGGAATCGTAGCGGCCTCCGGCGCAGATCGTGCCCAGGGACTCGTTGCCCTGCAGTTCCAATTCGAAGACCGAGCCGGTGTAATAGTCCAGCCCGCGGGCGATCTTGCAGTCGACCACCACGTTGTCCGGGAACTGCTCGTGGACGGCCCTGAACAACTGGTCCACTTCTGCGATCCCGGTGTCCAGGTCCTTCGTGCCGACCCCCAGGGCCCGGACCTGGTCGGCGAAGCCGGGTGTGCTGGTCTGGATCAAGGCGAAGCGCAAAATCTGGGCCACCTCAGCCGAGCCGATCCCCTGCTCGGTCAACAAAGCCGTCACGCCCTGCTCGCCGATCTTGTCCAGCTTGTCGACCGCCTGGATGGCGGCCAACGGATCGCCGACCCCCAGTCCGGCGTAGAACCCCTGGATGAGTTTGCGGTTGTTGATCCGCATCCGTACTGGTGGAATTCCCAACTCCTCACTCAGCCGGGCGCAGGCTTCCAGCATGACCAGGGCGACTTCGGCGTCGTGGTGGAAGTCCAGGACCGACTCGGAGACGATGTCGATGTCTGCCTGCCAGAATTCGCGGTACCGGCCCTCCTGGGGACGCTCGCCGCGCCAGGCCGGCTGGATCTGGTAGCGGCGGAACGGAAAATTGAGCCGCCCGGCATTGTCCACCACATAGCGCGCGAAGGGTACGGTCAGGTCGAAGTGCAGGCCCATCTCGTCGGCGTCCGCAGCGTCGGCGTGCAGGCGGCGCACCACGTACACCTCTTTCGTGATCTCCCCCTTGCGGCGAAGCTCGTCCAACGGCTCCAGACCGCGGGTCTGAATGTTGGCGAAACCGTTCAGTTCGAAGACCGAGCGCAAGATGTCCGACGCGCGCATTTCCACCATCCGGCCCTCGGGGAGGAATTCGGGAAAACCAGAGACTGATGCCATCCCACCAGCCTATTCCAGGCCTGGTGCAGGCCACGAGTCAGCCCCACATTCCGGTCCCAATCCCGCGAACAGGCAAAATTTGCGAAAATCGGGCAATATAGGACACATGAGTGAAACCCCACGACCTTCCACCTTCGGCCGGGTTGCCGACGATGGAACTGTCTACGTACGAATCCAGGACACAGAACGCGCTGTCGGGCAGGTCCCAGACGCCACGCCCGAGCAGGCTCTCGCCTTCTTTGAGCGACGTGCTGAGGCGCTCCAGGTCGAGGTCGACCTGCTGGCGCAGAGGATTCGCAATGGGGCGCTGAACCCGGACGAAGCACGCAAATCCGTGCAGAACCTACGCACATCTATCCTGGAAGCCAATGCCGTCGGTGACCTGGAGGGCATGGTCGCCCGCCTGGAACCGATGACCGAGATCATCGACGCCCAAGCCGAGGCTCGGCGCGAAGAGAAGGCCCAGGCCCTGTCCCAGGCCCGCGGTCGCAAGGAAGAGATGGTCACCTTGGCCGAGGCGCTGGCCGGCAGCAACGATTGGGGCACCGGAGTCCAGAAGTACCGTGACCTGTTGGACGAGTGGAAGACCCTGCCGCGCCTGGACCGGGCGGCCGACGACGAGTTGTGGCACCGCTTCTCCACCGCCCGCACGACGTACACCCGCCGCCGCAAGGCCCACTTCGCCGAACTGAACGCCCAGCAGGGGCAGTCCCGCGACATCAAGGAAGGCATCATCGCCGAGGCGCAGGCCCTGGCCCAGTCCTCTGACTGGGGAACAACGGCTGCTGCTTTCCGCCAGTTGATGGCCCGCTGGAAGGCTGCGGGGGGCGCCGGACGCCATGTCGACGATTCTTTGTGGACCCGGTTCCGCGCCATCCAGGACGAGTTCTTCGCGCGGCGTACCGAAGTTTTTTCGGCTCAGGACGAGGAATTCCAGACCAACCTGAGTGCCAAGACCGACCTGTTGGCCAAAGCCGAAGCCGAAATCCTGCCGGTGACCGACGTGGCCAAGGCCCGGTCTGCCTACCGCGACTTCGTGTCGGCTTTCAACGCGCTGGGACGGGTCCCGTCCGACCAGATGCGAGCCATCGACGCCAGAGTACGGGCGATCGAATCGGCCATCGACGAGGCTGACAAGCGGGAATGGGCCCGTACGGACCCGCAGACCCGCGCCCGTGCTTCCGAGACGGTCCACCTGTTCGCCACGCAAATCGAAAAACTGAAGGAACAATTGGCCAAGGCCGAGGCCAAGGGTGACAAATCCCAGATCGCCAAGACGACGGCGTCGATCGCGACCTATCAGATCTGGCTCGACCAGGCCCAGCAGACGCTCGGCGACCTGAACGCCTGACACGCT
>WRFP01000219.1 GCA_009778725.1 Propionibacteriaceae bacterium | reverse complement strand
TCGTGGACGGGCGAGGTCCGTTCGCGTCTGGATGATCTGATCAGCGGGCGCGTCAAGGGCGTGTCTTTGGAGGAGATGAACGCGCAGATCGATGCCGCGCTAGCAGCGAGACGCCGTTGAGCCCCACTGTTGTGATCCACCCGGAAGCCGTCGCCGAGCTCGAAGCCGAGGTCATGTGGTATCAAGACCGAAGCGACGGCCTTGGTCTGCGGCTACGCGCTAACGCCAACAAGGTGATACGCGGCCTAGTGCGCTGGCCTGATTCCGGTCGGGTCTGGCCTGGCGCGCACCCGACGCTGACAGTGCGTTCCTACGGTGTCAGTGACTATCCGTTCCGGGTTGTGTACGCGGTGCGCGACACCGAGTTGTTCATCGCGGCGTTCGCCCACCACAAGCGCAAGCCCGGCTACTGGCGTGACCGGCTCGATGACTAACCGACCAAGCTAACCCCGATCCCCAGGGCATCTGTCAAATGGATGTACGGTGCCTCCAACTCGAAAGCCGACGCGATCGCAGTCGAATCGTCAAAGTCGTTGAAACTGTCAAGATCGGCATACACGATGTTGGGCCGTGATGCCGCCAGATGCGCGCCTGCTCCAATCGCCAGACGGCTTTCGAGCATGCAACCCACCATGCAATTCACCCCAGCCGCCTCCGCGATCGCGTTGATCTGCAAAGCCGGGTAGATCCCGCCACACTTCATCAGTTTGATGTTGATCAGGTCGGCGGCCTGGCGCTGCACGATCCGCGAGGCGTCGTACGGGGTGAAGCAACTCTCGTCGATCATCACGGGGATGGGGGAGCGGGTCCTCAGGTAGGCGGTCCCGTCGACATCCCAGTACGGCAGCGGCTGTTCGAGCGCCACCACACCGGCCTTCGCGTACATCTGTAGCATGCGCAAAGCCTGGGGCACCGTCCACCCCTGGTTAGCGTCCACCTTCAGGTGTGCCTCGGGAGCAGCCAACCGGATCAGGCTAATCGCCGCCTCGTCCTGCTCGTCGTCGCTGCCGGCCTTGACCTTGATCTCGTGATAGCCCTGGGCGGCGATCTCGCGGGCATGGCGGGCCATTTCCTCCGGCTCGCCCAGGCCGATCGTCTGATCGGTTTCGACCGTGGCATTAACCCCGCCCAGGAACTGGTACAGCGGCAGCCCGGCACCCTTGGCCATGAGGTCGTACAACGCCAGGTCGATCGCGGCCTTGGCGGAACCATTGCCCACCAGGATGCGGTCCATGTCGCGGTGCAGATGGTCGATGGCGTACGGATTGGCGCCGATCAGGGCCGGTGTGAAGGCCCTGATCGCCGACAAAACGGTGTCGGTCGACTCCCCGGTCACGAAGCCGACTCCCGTACCTTCGCCGTATCCGACCAGGCCCGAGTCAGTCTCGACCCTGGTGAACACGGTTTCGGCGGAGTCGATCACGCCCAAGGACACGACGAAAGGTTCGTTGAGCTTGACCGACACCGGTTCCGCACTGATCGCAGTGATGCGCATCAGCTGACCTTCCTCGTTGCGCGGGCGCCGAAGTGGACGTACCGCTCACCGGTCGGCAGTTGATACAGCCACACCGGTATGTTGACGCGCATCTCCTTCATGTACACCGCGTACAGCCCTTCGCGCACGGCGACCATCGGCATCTCGGTGACCGGGTTCTCCTCCAGCGCCGCCAACTCGCCCTTCTGCGTGGCGCGGAAGACCGGGCCCTCGTCGCCTTCGATGATCTCGATCGTGACCGAAGCGCGTTCGTACGTGCCGAGCCAGGGTGTGATGTCCAATGTCGGCGGATCCTCGGGGACCTCGAGCATCGGCTGGATGGTCACCCCGCACAGCTCGTCGAAAATCTCGCCATACAGGTGGTAATACAACTCATGCGCGGAAGAGTCGTTGGTCAGCAGGCCGACAGCCATGCGGCCCTCCTGGAAGATACGCAGGAAAGCGGCTTGTCCGATGGTGTTTCCGTCGTGACCGTAGAGGTCGCCGCCACCCCACTTGAACCGCTCGAAGCCCAAGCCCCACGAGTCGCCCAACATGTATTTCTCGGGTACGTCGGCAGAGAAAGCGCGCATCTCCTGCATCGACTTCACGGACACCACCTGAGTTCCGTCGCCCGCCACCCCGTCGCACAGATGCAGCCGGGCAAAGGTCAGCAGATCAGCCACGCTGGCGGTGATCAGGCCTGCCGGACCGGCGTTGCGCATCAGGGTCCACAGAGGAGTCACCTTCGGCTCGGGCAGCCCGACGATGTGCCCGACCGCCGTGTCGAACAACAGCGCTTCCTCGGGCAGGGTCACGGTGTGGGTCAGCCCCAGCGGCGCGAACAGCCGCAACTTCATGGCCATGTCCCAGACCTGGCCCGTGACCACCTCGATGATCCGCCCCAGGATCGAGAAACCAGAGTTGCAGTACGACCAGGTCGCTCCGAGCGGGAAGGTCTGCCCGGCAGTCTCCATGACGGTCATGTACTTGTCCAGGCAGTCGTCGCCGCGCCCGGTGTCAACGAACACGTCCCCGTCGATGCCGCTGGTGTGGTTGAGCAGGTGGCGTACTGTGACCTTGTTCGTTAACTCGTCACTGATCAGCTTGAAGCCGGGCAGGATGTCTTTCACCGGCTGGTCGAGGGCGATCTTGCCCTCGTCGACCAGTTGCATGATCACTGTCGCGGTCCATGATTTCGAGGTCGACCCGATCTGGAAGAGCGAGTCGACCGTGGTGTTGCGCCCCGTGTTGGCGTTGAGCAGTCCCGTGGCCACGCGGACCAGCTCGTCTTCCCCGTTGTCGTTCAGCCGCAGGATGCCGAGGACGGCCCCCACGACTCCGGCTTCACGCGCCAGCGTGTCGAGACGGTCCTGCCAGTGGGCTACATCGATTGTTTTCATTGAGTTCTCCTTGTTATATGGGTTGTGGTGTGGTCGGTTGTTGAATT
>WRFP01000218.1 GCA_009778725.1 Propionibacteriaceae bacterium | reverse complement strand
GTCTGGTAACATTAATGCCAATAGACCCCGCCAGGGCTAGAGCCGCAAGGCTTCCCCAAATCGGCGGGGCTTCTTTTCGCTAGGAAACAGGATGCAAAACCAACCGCGCAAGCCAGCGCTGACAATTGCCCAGCAGCTGAGCCTTCTTTCAGTGCGAGGCTTGACTATGCCACCCGCTGATGAGCAGCAGATGGCCCGCATGCTCACCGGCCACAGCTTTTCGAGGATAGCCCAATACTGGCGCCACTTCGAAGCAGACCCGACTACCCACCAGTTCAAGCCCGGTACGACGGTCGCTGAGATTGCCGAACTGTACGATTTCGACGCCAGGCTCCGTCAAATCTCCTCTGAAGGATTGAGCGTGTTCGAGATCGCGTTGCGATCCCGGCTCGGATACCAGATCGCGACCGTAATCGATCCATACCGGTATCTGGACCCGAACATTTACATGCCCCGAACCATCCGTCGCGGCACCACCATCGTCAGACTGCGAGATGAACTGATCGTCGACTTGCACCGCGACCTTGACCGCTCGAAGGAAGACTTCATCTCCGCCTACCACCGTCGCGGAGATCTGCCGCCACTTTGGATGGCGATGGAGGTGTTTTCACTTGGGTCAGTGTCGAAAATGTACCGGCTGCTCGCCCATCAGACAATCCGACGAGACACCGCCTACGACTTTGGCTACCCCAATCCGGCGTTTGCCGAGTCAGTATTCCACTCACTGACAGTGCTACGCAACGTTTGCGCCCATCATGCACGGTTTTGGAACCGAACAAACATCCAGATCGCTCCCCGTGTGCTGAACCGCCTCAAGAATGACTCTGACCAGACGATCTACCAGTCAACGCCATGGGCCTGGCTGGTCGTCCTCGCCGATGTCATCGACACCATCCAAGCCGACAACTCGTACTCCCAACAGCTCTGGGCGCACATCCGAGCCTATCCGCAATACGCGGATGGGCTCAAACACCCGAAGACCGTCTGAGCCTGCAATATTGACTCGAACAGGCTGCCCAGCGAACCACATGGTCTCGCACCGTTGACTTACCCACCCCCAACTGCTGCCCGATCCTCGCGTAAGACCAACCCTGACCCCGTAACCTCTCTAACTCCACGCGTCGACCGTCCAGCCGAGGACGATGGCCAGGCGAACGGATCGTCACCCCTGCATCAACGAGCACCCGACGAACCTTCCGATGCCCCAGACCCAACTGACCAGCTATGTCGACAATCGGCTCTCTCTGCCCATACAACTCGACGATGTGGTCGACGTCATCCTGCGGTATCGCCCACTCCCCCGCCTCAACACCAGCCCGCTTGGCGTGACGACGGATCGTGTCCCTTGACACCCCGCAGCGCTTGGCCAGCACGGTCGTCGGCACACCGGATGCGAAATCAGCCAAGACATCATCACCCACCCGACCCGGTTGAACAGCGCCCGCCTGACAGACATGCGCCTGCACCGTCTGTACATGCACCCCATACTTGCGCGCCAGCGACTCCTTCGTCGCCCCGTCCACGAACTCGTCGACCATTGCCGACGCCCGTTCCGGGCTGAGAAACGTTTGAGTGGTTTCAATCTTGGCTGCGCACACGCCCCTGGCGTCCTCAAACGGCGCTTCTGAAGCCCCTGTCATGTATGGTGAATCAGTGTTTGACCAGCGCAAATACAGTGCATACACCTTGGGGGTAACGTTTGATCTAGCTACCCGAGAGCGTAAAGTCTCATCCTTGGAGGAACGATGGAAGCCATTCCCCGGCCCCTATACCTCAACCGCTTGATCCAGTGGCGGGACCGCACACCGATCAAAGTCGTGTCCGGCGTCAGGCGTTGTGGGAAGTCGACTCTGCTCGACCTGTTCAAGGGCTATCTCATCGCAGACGGTGTGGCCCCGGAGTCGATCATCCACATCAATTTCGAGGACCTCACGTGGGAACACCTCAAGGACTTCCACGCGCTCCATGAGTACGTGACACAACACCTGTCCGGTGACACCATGACGTACATCTTCTTAGACGAAGTGCAAGAAGTCCCCGAGTTTGAGAAGGCCGTGGATTCCCTCACCCTCAGGGACAATGTTGACATCTACCTCACTGGGTCCAATGCCTATTTCATGTCGACCGAACTGAGCACCCAGCTCACGGGACGGTACGTGGAGATCGCCATGCTGCCGCTGTCCTTCGCCGAATACTGCGCCGGAACGGACGCAGACATGACCAGATCATCGGCCCTTGCAGAGGCCTATCGCCACTACATCACCGATAGTTCCTTTCCGTACGCGCTGAACCTCACCGACTCCCCACAGGCCCGCCAAGACTATCTTCAGGGAATCTACAATTCCATCTTGTTGAAAGACATCGTGGCCCGGCACAGAGTATCGGACGTGATGATGCTGGAGGATGTGACACGCTTCCTGCTGAACCATGTGGGCAACACACTATCCACAACACGCATTGCGAATACTCTGACGTCTGCGGGCAGAGGGGTTCACCAACGTACCGTAGAAAAATACGTCACCGCCTTGTCGGAAAGCCTACTGTTCTACCAAGCCCGTCGTTTCGACCTTAAAGGAAAACGCCTGTTGGAACGCTTGGAAAAGTACTACGTCGTCGACATGGGTCTTCGCTTCGCCATGCTCGGCGGTCGCGGCTTCGACGCCGGTCAGGTCCTGGAAAACACCGTCTATCTCGAACTCATCCGACGCGGATTCCAAGTCTTCATCGGACACCTGGGCACCCAAGAAGTGGACTTCGTCGCCACACAAGCCGGACAACAGGTGTACGTCCAAGTGTCAGCCACGGTCCGCGACCCGTCCGTACTGGACCGAGAATTGGCGCCCCTGAAAGCCCTGCGAGATTCCCATCCCAAAATCCTCCTCACCCTGGACGACGACCCCCCAGCCGACTACAACGGTATCCGGCGCACGAACGTTC
>WRFP01000217.1 GCA_009778725.1 Propionibacteriaceae bacterium | reverse complement strand
CTGTCGACCCACTAGCCTTGTGCCATGGCTGACTCCTTCATCGACGATCTGAGGCTTGCGCACATGCTGGCCGACGCGTCAGACTCCATCACCTTGGACCGCTTCCGTTCCCTGGATCTGGACGTTTCCGAGAAATCCGACCACACTGTGGTGTCGGACGCCGACACGGCGGTTGAGGAAGCAGTACGGCGCATCCTCGCCACAGCCCGGCCCCGCGACGCCATTCGCGGCGAGGAACTCGGCGATTCGGGCTGGGGTCCGCGCCGCTGGGTGATCGACCCGATCGACGGCACAGCCAACTATGTGCGCGGAGTCCCCGTGTGGGCGACCCTGATCGCGCTGATGGTGGAGAACTCCCCTGTTGTCTCTGTGGTGAGCGCTCCCGGACTGTCGCGCCGCTGGTGGGCTCACAAGGGCGGACAGGCCTTCACCGGCAAGAGCCTGCTCAACGGCAAGCCCATCCACGTGTCGACAACCAAAACTATTTCGGAATGTTTCTTGTCCTACTCCTCGCTCAACGGCTGGGTGCAGTCGGGCCGTGGCCGCCAGTTCGGAGATTTGTTGCGGACGGCCAAACGCACACGCGCATTCGGGGATTTCTGGTCCTACATGTTGGTCGCCGAAGGAGCCGTGGACGTGGCCTGCGAGCCGGAGTTGGCCGAGCACGACATGGCGGCGCTGGTCCCCATCGTTGTGGAGGCCGGCGGACGGTTCACGTCGATCAACGGGGATCCCGGCCCGGTGGGACCGGGCGCGCTCGCGACCAATACAGTCTTGCACGACGAGGTGCTCGCCATGCTGAGCGAGGACGACGACATCGAAGATTCGCTCGTCATCCCGCGGCGAGCTATCTGAAATAGGGGTTTATCAGCAGGTTCCTCACGTGTGGTCGACGATCGACACACGGATGGTTTCCGGCAAGGCTTGGAGTTGTTCCAGCAACCCGTCAGTGGCCGGGGAACCCAGGTCGGTCACCGCGTATCCGAGACCGCCACGAGTCAAGAGCTGTTGTGCCTCTACGTTCATGTGATGGTCGCCCAAGATGGTGTTGATCTGGGCCAGGACTCCAGGGACATTCTCATGCAGGTGCAAGATGCGGCTGACTCCCGTCGACTGCATCTGAATCTCCGGCAGGTTCACGGACATCGTCGTCGTACCGTTGAAGACATAGTCCGCCAACTTGGAGGCGACGAAATGCCCGATGTCCTTCTGGGCTTCCAGGGTCGAACCGCCGACATGGGGGGTCAAGATGACATTGTCGATCCCCTGCAAAACTGAGGTGAACGGTTCGGAGGAGTTCTTGGGTTCACTGGGATAGACATCGATGGCTGCACCAGCGATGTGCCCGGACTGAAGGGCTGCGGCCAGGGCATCCACGTCCACGACGAACCCCCGGCACAGGTTGAGCAGGAATGCCCGCGGTTTCATGGCAGCGATGTGCTCGGCCCCGAAGTAACCCTTGTTCTGGGAACGTCCGTCGACGTGCAAGGTGACGACATCGGAGATGGCCAGTAACTCCTCCAGGGTCTCGCAGCGACGAGCGTTGCCGAGGGCGAGTTTGTCGGCGATGTCATAGAACACGACCCGCATGCCGAAGGATTCCGCCACGACAGACAGTTGGGAACCGATATTGCCGTACCCGACGATCCCGATGGTACGGCCACGGACCTCGTGAGAGCCTTTGGCCGTCTTCGACCACACGCCGCGCTGCATCCGCTGGGTCTGGTCGGTCAGGTGCCGGGCCAGAGCGATGATCTCGCAGATGACCAGTTCGACCACGGAGCGGGTGTTGGAATACGGGGCGTTGAAAACTGCCAACCCATGTTCGGCGGCCGATGTCAGGTTGATCTGGTTGGTGCCGATACAGAACGCTCCAAGTGCCTTCAGCCACGGGCACGCCTCGATCACGTCGGCGGTGACGTTGGTCCCGGAGCGGATGCCGAGCAGGTCGAATCCTTCCAGAGCGGGGATCAAATCCTCCGGGGTCAGTGCGGTGGGAAGGGTGGATACTTCGATACCACGATCGCGGAAAACTTGAACAGCAGTTTCATCAATATTCTCGAGCAGGAGCGCTTTCATAACGGCTTATTGTGCCAGTCGGGTTTGCCTGACCTGGAGCGGTCCATCATCCGGTCTGGAGACCGTACTGACCAGTTCTTGGGTGTACGCCTGTTGCGGATGGTTCATGATGTCGGCAGTCTTCCCCGACTCGACCAGACGCCCGCCCTCGAGGACGCAAACGTGATCACAGGTATGACGGACCACCGACAGATCATGGGTCACCATGACAAGCGTCAATTCCATGGAGTCGACCAGGGAATTGAGCAGGTTCAGGACATGGGCGCGGACATTCACGTCCAAGGCGGACACGGGTTCGTCGGCCAGCAGGATGCGGGGGTTGGGGGCCAGGGCCCGGGCCAGGGCTATCCGTTGGCGTTGGCCGCCGGAGAACTCATGGGGGTAGCCGGTGGCTGCGCTGAGGGGCAAGCCCACGGCGTTCAAGACCTCGGCCACACGGTCCTTGTGATCGCGCGGAACTCCGGGACGGTGCGCGAGCAGGGGCGACCGCAGCGGCTCCGAGACGATGTCGCCGACCTTCATCCGGGGGTTGAGAGAGGAACGCGGATCCTGGAAGACCATCTGGACCGACATCCTGAGCTGGGCCATGACCTCTTTGTTGGTACGATCCAGAGGCTGGGAGAAGAAACTGACCCTGCCTGCTGTCGGGGTGACCAACCCGGCGAGGATCTTCAGCAAGGTTGTCTTGCCGGAGCCCGACTCGCCGACGATCCCCCACTTCTGGTGCTCGGAAATCGTCGCCGTGATGTCGTCGAGGGCCGTGACCTGCCGACGCCGCCCGCCGTACGACATGGACAGATGGGAGATTTCGAAGGCTGTCATGAGTCCTGCCCGGTCGATTCGGCGAAGGTGGGCCCGAGGAAGTCCTCGATCACGGGCAGCCTCTCCCCCGGCGCAATGGCCGCGATCGTGGCTGTCGCGAGCAGCCCTTGGGTGTACGGATGAACAGGCTGGCT
>WRFP01000216.1 GCA_009778725.1 Propionibacteriaceae bacterium | reverse complement strand
GGAACTATGCCGCCGAGTCCTACCGCCCGGTCCAGGCCATGGATTCGTGGAACAAGGTCCTGGCCTTCTTCGACGCGCATTTGCGCAGCCAGCCCTGATGGTCGCGCAGGCTCAGCACGCCAAACGGCCATTCTCCGTGATGGCCAAGCCTGTCGGGTCGCACTGCAATCTCCGCTGTGACTACTGCTATTACGTCCAGGTTCCCACCTCGGGTCTACCCCGGATGAGCCCTGCCCTGCTGGAAAAATTCATCCGCCAGTACATCCGGGCCAGTCCCGGACCCGTGGTGAGTTTCGTCTGGCACGGCGGTGAGCCGACACTGGCGGGCATGGATTTCTTCCGGCAGGCTCTGGCGATCCAGAAGCGCTTCTTGCCTGACGGGTGGCAGTGCTGGAACAACCTGCAAACCAATGGGGTCTTGTTGGACGAAGACTGGTGCGCGTTCCTGGCCGAGAACCGCTTCGATGTCGGTCTGAGCATCGACGGCACAGCAGCGATCCACGACCAGCACCGCTCAGACGGCCACAGCCATGGGTCCTATCAGTCAGCCGCCAGTACGATCCGCCGCCTGCAGGCCCATGGCGTACAACCGGACCTGCTGTGCACGGTCAACTCGGACACCGCCCGCGAGCCCCTGGCCGTCTACCAAGCCCTGCGCGAATTCGGCACCGGCTGGATTCAGTTCATCCCCATCGTTCACCAAGACCAGTGGGTGAACTCCATCCCTCACCTGCCGGGCGGCATCACCGGCAACCAGTACGGGAAGTTCCTCTGCGCGGTCTTCGACGAATGGTCACACCACGACCTGGGAAGCTGTGATGTCCAGTTGTTCGCGGAAACCACGCGAATTCTGACCGGTGGCCAAGCGGGACTGTGCTGGATGGCGCCCACCTGCGGGCAGGTGCTGGTCGTCGAAGCCGACGGCGGGGTCTACTCCTGCGATCACTATGTCAGGCCGACTCACCACTTGGGCGACATCACCACCAGCACTCTGGGCGAAATGGCCTCGTCACCGTTCCAGATCCAGTTCGGCGAGGACAAACGTACCCTTCTTCCGCAACGCTGCCTGGCCTGCCCGTGGCTCAAGGTGTGCAACGGCGGCTGCCCCAAGGATCGCCGGCCGGATGGGATCAATCACCTGTGCGACGGGCTGGAACAGTTCTTCAGCCACGCTGTGCCTGTCCTGACCCAGATGATCGCCCTCACCCGCCAAGGCCTGGCCCCGGCGGCCATCATGGATCAGATCGCGTAAGACCTAGGAGCGTGCTGAAACACGCTCCTAGTCAACTGGTTCGTAGATCGACACGACTCCAGGCTTGGCCGGATCGGCTGCGGCTGCGAACGCCGGGAACAACCGCTGGAAATGCGCGGAAGCGCTGTGGGCATCCAGGGCCTCCTGGCTCTCCCACTCTTCCAGGACGGTCAGGTGCTGGGGATCGGTCAGGTCGCGATACAGGCCATAGGAGATGCACCCCTTGTCGTTGGCGTGTGTTTCGACGATGAGTTCCTTGGCGGCAGCAATGAAATCGCTGACAGCGTCTGGGCGGATGTAATTGTCGGCTACGACTCGAACACTCATGATGAGCCCCCTTCGGGTAACGGTTCAGTGCCCCAATGAGGCACCCTCACAATAACACCGCGTACCGGCTCTGAGGAGGTGTCCAGGAAGTAAGCGATACGAAAAACGCAAGACCCTAGCCGGAGGGTCATAGAACTACTAGGCTGGCCACCTAACGAGAGGACGCCGTCCGGATACTCGGACCCGCAGTTCCCACCATCGATCACAACACAGAGATCAACTCAAAGGAGTCATTATGAAAGCTTGGCGTTTTTACGGTACGGGACAACCCATGAAACTGGAAGAGGTGGAAGAACCACATGCCGGCCCCGACGAAGTGGTTGTCGACGTGAAAGCCGCAGGGTTGTGCCATTCGGATGTGTCCGCTCTGGACGATCCGGGCTGGATGGACTTGTTCCCCCGCATCCCGATGACCATGGGGCATGAAAACGCTGGTGTCATCATTGAGGTCGGCGCGAATATGGGCGCGCGCTGGAAGGTGGGCGATAGGGTTGGCCTGTCACCGATGATGCCTGACCGGGATGCCATCGGCTACGGGATGTGGGACGGTGGTTTCGGACCGCAGATTCGCGCCACGGATGCCAATCTCGTCAAGCTGCCCGATGAGGTCGCCTTCGACCTCGGGGCCATGGCCACCGACGCCGGGCTGACCTCGTACCACGCCATGGTAGCCGTCGGAGGTGCGAAAGCAGGAATGCGCATTGGTGTCATCGGTCTGGGCGGACTGGGCTATATCGGCGCCCGTGTCGCTTCGTTGCTGGGAGCCGAGGTGTACGGCGCGGAGGTCAATCCCACCACCCGTGACCTGGCCGACGAAATCGGACTGACCGGTGTGGCCGAGTCGATCACGGCTTTCGCCGACAAGCAGCTGGAACTGATCGTGGACTATGCCGGTTTCGGCACCACCACGGCAGCGGCGATCGAGACCCTGGGCGAATTCGGTACCCTGGTCCAGGTCGGCATGGGCAAGCTAGAATCGCATATCAACACCTATCCGATCATCATCAACCAGTTGACCATCCGCGGTTCACGCTCGGGCACTCTGGAGGACATGGCCGCCTTGTACGAACTCATGCGCGCCGGGCAGTTGAATCCCCCGATGAACAAGATCACACAGGCTGAGATCCCCGAAAGCCTCGACAAACTGCGCGCCGGCGGAGTCGTCGGGCGGCTGATCGCGATGTATAACTAATCAGCATCATTTTTCACCATGAGTACAATGTCCGCAGGGATCCACCGATCTATGACATACGATGAGGCCATGATCGGTGGATTTATGCGGACATTGCGCAACGATACTGAACCTCGTACCGCCGTAGGTCGCAGATCGCCCGATCCGGGGTTCGGATGATGACGTACACCACGCCACCATCCTCCTAGAATCACAGAAGAGAAACCCATCCTTTGAGGAGCACAAATAATGAGTAATAAGAGGGCAATCCTGTTTCGGCGCGTCGGCGTCGGTGCCGTGATCGTCGCACTGGG
>WRFP01000215.1 GCA_009778725.1 Propionibacteriaceae bacterium | reverse complement strand
GTCAATTGGCTGCCGTGGGATTCCCCGGCGGTGACGTACCTCAACACGTCCCCCAGTCTACTGAGACCGGGCGGCTATGGCCTGGTCAGCCGCAGTTCTCAAGACGGAGAAGTCGACCGACCGACCGGTCATCAACTCGACCTGAGTGACTGCCTGCGCGGCCAGTAGGTCCAACCCTGAGGCGACGCGGGCACCCTGCCGGGCGGCCTGGGAGGCCAGTGGCGTGGGCCAGGGGCTGTAGAGGACGTCGAAGACCAATCCGGCTGAGCCTGTCCCCCACTCGGCTGCCACCGACGCGGGAACGGTCGAGATGACGACATCCGGGCGAGATTCGCCACTGACCACCTCGATGCCCCAACGAGCCGCATCCTGGGCCAGGAGAGCCGTTTTCTCCTGGTCGCGCGCACGGACCTGGACTCGTTCGACACCCATCAGGTACGCCGCGTAAACACACGACCTGGCCGTCGCACCGTTCCCGTAGATCACGATGGTCGCCTGGGGGTCCATGCCCGCATCAGCCAGCACCATCTGCACTCCGGCCACATCCGTACAGTGAACCGTCGTCGTCGTCATGTCCCGGGGTAAACCGTGGAAGACCAGGGTGTTGCCGACTCCCACGGCGGCGACCACCGGGTCGGGCCTGCCCAATTCGACGATGGCTTTCTTGCATGGCATCGTGACCGACAACCCGCGCCAGGTGGAGTCCAGGCCGGCGACAAACTGGCCGGTCTGAAGCGCGGTGACCTCATGACGGCTGTAGTGCCAGTCCAGTCCGAGCCACTGGTACGCCGCCCGGTGCAAGGCCGGCGACAAGGAATGCGCGATCGGGGACCCGATGACGCCACACTGACGCGAGACCCCAGGCCCGGCCTGGTTCACGAACACCCTGTCGGCTCGCCGTTGTCGGAGCACCACTGTTTGAACTGATCCTCCAGCGCCTGGTATCCGGCCTCATCCGACGCGAATTGGGTCTCCCCCGTTTTCAGGTTGACGGTCACCCAGTAAATCCAGTCACCATCAGCGGGGTTGACAGCCGCCTGGAGCGCTTCCTTGCTGGGATTGGAGATCGGCACCGGAGGCAAACCTGTGTTGATGTAGTAGTTGTACGGCAAACTGGCGTCCTGCTGGGATGCTGACGTGATGGGATCGTCATAGGCAGTTCCGTCGGTGATCAACCGGCCATAGCGGAAGGCCGATTCCACACCGAGCGGCATGCCGGCTTTCAACCGGTTGAGGATCGCCCGGGCCACCTTGGGCCTGTCGTCGGGGTTGTTGACCTCTGACTCGATGATGCTGGCGATCACCACAACCTGTTGTGTGGTCAGGCCAAGGTCTTGTGCCTTGGCGTCGAGATTCAACGCCGTGGAGACGCTGTTGAATTCTTTCGCCATCAGAGTCAGCGCGTTGGTCACCGTCGTGTCGATGGGCGGCGACATCAGGTACGTGTCGGGGAACAGGAACCCCTCAGGGTTGTTTCCGGCTGCTGGATTCAACCCGATGATCGTCGGATCGGCCTGGACCGCGGTCAGCGCCTGATCGACCTGGTCCTGGGTCACCTGTAACGAGTCCATCAGGATGGGCTCGATCTGGTCCATCCGCAGCCCCTCCTTGATGGTCAGGCGCAGGATGACTTTGTTCTTGGGATCGTTCAGCATGGCGGCAGCCGTCGCGGCCGGAAGGTGGGTCTTCAGATTCCACGTTCCGTACGACGTGGGGCCAGAGGCAAGTTTGAGGGCTTCGGTCTCGAACAGAGTGGGATCCTTGATCACGTCCTGAGCCATCAGTAGATCAGCCACATTGGCCCACCCGTCGCCGTTTTGGATCACGATCTGGACGGGCTGGTCCCCATTGCCGATGTAATCGTCTTGCTGGCGCCAATCCATGTAGACCGAATAGCCCTTGTAGGACGCGAAACCAAGGCCTGACACCAGGACAATGAAACTGATGGCGACAGCCACAGCGCTTTTCGCCTTCCTGGATGCCTCAGACGCGATCCAGCCGTTTCTGTTCTGATCAGCCATGGGCCTCCTCCACTTCCAGCTCTCGCCCGATCATGCGTCCCGCATCCAAGGCACGCAGGACAGATTCTAGGATACCGACCGCAGCCTGCGCGTCAACAACGCCCCGCGCCGACCTGGAATTCCGGCCAGCAGCGCGCAAACGTTGATTGGCCTGAACACTGGTGAGTCTCTCATCGACCAGCCAGACTGGCACGCCAACCCTGGCGGCCAGCAAGCGGGCTTGGTTTTCGACATTCTGGGCGGCGATTCCCCGGCTGCCATCCAGCGCCAGCGGGAAGCCCACGATCAGGGCGGCAGCGTTGTACTCGGCGACCAGAGCACTGATCCGGTCGTCCAGTCCCTCGCCTGCGGGGACGGTTTCCACGGGGTACGCCAGGACACGCCCAGCGTCACACGCGGCCACCCCCACGCGGGCCGACCCCAGGTCGACGGCCAGCAGAACCCCCAGTCGATCAAGCAAGAGCGGTGGCCACCGCCTCCAGAGCAACCTGGGCGGCCAAAGGATCGGTGCCGCCGCCCTGGGCGAGATCGTCGGATCCGCCACCGCGCCCTCCGAGGGCTGCCGCGGCCAGCGCGACGAGCGCACCGGCCTTGTACCCATTGTCCCGGGCAGCAGCGGTCGTTGCCACGACCACCGCTGGTTTCGGGCTGGTGCCGATCAGGCAGACCACCGCGGACGCCGAGCCCAGCCGTGCCCTGACATCCATGGCCAGCGCCCGAAGATCCGTACCCGGGGCCGGATCGACGGCGCCGATGAAACGCGCACGGCCCAGGTCGACGCCAGCCGCTACCAGGCCTGAGGCCACGGCTGCGATCTGCGCGCCCTTGAGGTCGGCGATGGTCTTGTCGGCTTGCTTCAACTGAGCCAAGAGCTTGGCCACCCGGTCTTCCAGTTGTCCGGGCTGAACCTTCAAGGTTGCAGCCAGACTGGAGACGATCGCGCGTTCGGCCGCCAGGTGGTCGAAAGCGTCAGCCGACACCAGTGCTTCCACCCGGCGCAATCCCGACCCCACCGATCCCTCGGTGAGCAGACTCAACAACCCGATCTGTGAGGTCGAACTGACGTGGGTGCCGC
>WRFP01000214.1 GCA_009778725.1 Propionibacteriaceae bacterium | reverse complement strand
GTACGCCGCGACCAGCCCCTCCAAGGACCCCCCATTGACCCGGCTGTCCAGGATCGACACCGGTTCTGCATCCCAGCCGAACTCGCCATAGCACTCGTCGGCAGCCAACAAGGCTCCCTTGTCACGGGTGTACTGGACCCAGGCTGTGGTCTGGGCCACCGACAGGATCTGCCCGTTGGGGTTGGACGGAGAGTTGACCCACACCAGGACTGGCCTGAGGCCGGCCACCTGATCGGGCGACGACGCGGTGACCACGCGGGCCCCGGCCATGATCGCGCCCACCGCATAGGTCGGGTACGCCACCTCGGGGATCACCACGGTGTCCCCGGGCCGTACCCCCACAAGAATCGGTAACCATGCGACGATTTCTTTCATGCCGATCACTGGCAGGACCTGACGGTCGGTCAACCCGGGCACCTGCCAGCGGGTGGCCAGGTAGGTGATGATGGCCTGACGCAGAGCTGACGTCCCCCACACTGTCGGATAGCCGTGGGCGTTCGCCGCCTCGGCCAGGGCGCGCTGCCCGATGTCCGGAGTGGGATCGACCGGCGTGCCCACGCTCAAATCACAGTCACCGTCAGGATGTGACCGGGCCAGGGCGATGTCGTCAGCGATCGTGTCCCACGGGAAATCCGGCAACGCTGGCGGACGGACAACAAACACAGTTACTCGCTTTGATCAGGGAGTTGCGACACGAAGGGATGGTCCTTGTCCAGGGCTCCGAGCCTGGCGGCGCCCCCCGGAGACCCGAGATCGGAGAAGAAGGTGTCGTTGATCTCAGTCCAATTGGCCCATTCCGACGGGAGATCGTCCTCGTAGAAGATGGCCTGGGTGGGACACACCGGCTCGCACGCGCCGCAGTCGACGCATTCGTCGGGGTGAATGTACAAGGTCCGGGCACCCTCGTAGATGCAATCGACTGGACACTCTTCGACACACGCCCCGTCCTTGACGTCGACACAGGGCAATGCGATCACGTAGGTCATGGATTTCCTTTCGCACAACTTCTGGGAAGACTTTACTCCACCTCAACCCCACCCGTCACGGGTTTGTCAGGCGGGATTGCCTCATGTTCGCTGTGTGGCTCCCACAGGGACCTATTGATTTTTATCAATGTCTCATGCCGTACGACCAGCGCGGCGAATGGCTCGCCTCTTGCCCTGCTCGGCGGCATCCGGCAGGGGTACGGCGGCGATCAGTTCGCGAGTGTATGCCTGTTGCGGATTGCGCAGCACCTGATCCCTGGTTCCCAGCTCGACGACCTCGCCGTGGTGCATGACCGCGATCCGGTCGGCCAGCATGTCCACGACCGCCAGATCGTGGGTGACGAACAAACACGCGAAGCCCATCGTGTGCTGCAGGCGGACGAACACCTCCAGAACGCGGGCCTGGACCGACACATCGAGCGCCGAAGTGGGTTCGTCGGCCACGACGAACTGAGGACTGGTGGCCAGGGCCCGGGCCAGGCTGACCCGCTGCCGCTGCCCGCCGGACAACTCATGCGGATAGCGTTCGGCGTAGTCAACGGGGAGTTCGACCGCGTTCAGCAGTTCTTTGGCGTGGGCGATTCGCTGGGTCCTGCTGCCGATGTCGTGGATCAGCATCGGCTCGGCGATGCAGTCGCCCACCGTCATCCTCGGATTCAGGGACGCGGCCGGATCCTGGAAGACGAACCCGATCTTGCGGCGCACATCCCGCAGGGCCCTGCCCCTGGCGGTGACAATGTTCACGCCCAGGACCTTGACTGCCCCCGAGGTGGCGGCCTGGAGCCCGACCGTACACCTTCCCAGTGTCGTCTTCCCGGATCCGGATTCGCCGACCAGGGCGACGATCTCGTGGGAGTGCACTTCCAGGCTGACGTCTTTCACTGCGTGCACAGGCTCGCCTCCCCAACGTCCGGGGAAGTCGACGCACAGGTGGTCCACACCCATCACCACATCGGTCCCGACCCGCTCGGCCACGGTCTCCATGGACGCCGGACGCGGCCTGCCCAAATAGGGAACAGAACTCAACAGGTGTTTGGTATAGGGATGCTGGGGATTCTCGAAGATCTGGCGCACCGGCCCGGACTCGACCAACTCGCCGCGATACATCACCGCCACCCGGTCGGCCATGTCGGCGACCACGCCCATGTTGTGGGTGATGAGGATGATTGCCGTACCCAACCGGTCTTTCAGGTCGTGCAGCAGGTCGAGGATCTGCGCCTGGACGGTCACGTCGAGGGCCGTGGTCGGCTCGTCGGCGATGATCACCTCGGGATCGCAGGAAATGGCCATGGCGATCATGACTCGTTGCTTCTGCCCGCCCGAGAGCTGATGCGGATAGGAATGCACCCGTTGTTCCGGTTCGGGGATGCCGACCAAATCCAGTAGTTCGACGGCCCTGGCCATGGCCTGTTTCTTGGTCATCTTCCGGTGGACCTGGAGGGCTTCGCAAATCTGCCACCCCGCAGTCCGCACCGGGTCGAGGGCTGTCGACGGCTCCTGGAAGATCATGGCGATCCGGTCACCCCGGATCCGCCGGATGGACTGCCCCTTCAAACCGATCAACTGGGTCGAGTCCAGCGTCGCGCTCCCCGTCACCGCGGCCGTGTCGGGCAGCAGCGAGATCATCGCCCGCGAGCCGACGGTCTTGCCTGATCCCGACTCCCCGACGATGGCCAGAACCTCGCCCGGCACAAGATCGAAGGAAATCCCCTTGACAGCCTGGACCGGAGCGCCGTCAGTACGGAAGTTGACATGCAAATTGTCGACTCTCAACAGAGGTGCCTGGGTGGGTGCCGTGGTCATGAGGACTCCTCCCGACTGGAACCAGCCGTCGGCGCTTGTCCCGGTGGGTCCTGGACGCCAGTTGAGTCCTGCCCCCCAGTCGGGTCCTGGACGCCAGTTGAGTTCTGACTCCCAGTCGGGTCCTGGACGCCAGTTGAGTTCTGACTCCCAGTCGGGTCCTGGACGCCAGTCGGGTCTTGGCCCCCAGTCGGGTCTTGGCCCCCAAGTGGGGAGCCGACAGGCGTACTGTCGACCACTGCACTGTCAACCTGCTCCATACCCTCGATGTCGAGTCCGGTGCTGGTCTGGACCACTTCCGCCAGTTCCTGCTCGTCGGCGGTCGTCGTACCCCCGCGCGT
>WRFP01000213.1 GCA_009778725.1 Propionibacteriaceae bacterium | reverse complement strand
GGTGGAGGAGTTCACGGAGAAGACGGGCCGGCGCCCCCGCATCCTGATCGCCAAGATGGGCCAAGACGGCCACGACCGCGGCCAGAAGGTTGTCTCGACCGCGTACGCCGATCTGGGCATGGATGTCGATGTGGGACCCCTGTTCCAAACCCCCGCCGAAGCCGCCCGCCAAGCCGTGGATTCCGATGTCCACGTGGTCGGTGTGTCCTCCCTTGCCGCAGGCCATTTGGTCCTGGTCCCAGCCCTGCGCGAAGAACTCGACAAACTGGGCGGCCAGGATATCCTGATCACCGTCGGCGGAGTCATCCCCCCCGCAGACTACAAGGCCCTCTACGAATCCGGAGCGGTAGCGATCTATCCCCCCGGAACCGTCATCCCGGAATCAGCCATCGAACTCATGGACAGACTCCTCAAGCTCACGGTCTGATCTGGAAAGTGCACCTACGTGGCGGGTCTCGGCCAGGCCCGCCACTCAACCTTTTTCATCCAGCGCCGTCACGTCGGGGGCCGTCGAGGAGGCGTCCGCGAAGGGATTCAGGCAGGTCACCCCAGTGCCAGTGAAGTCCGAGATGTTCCTTGTGACCATCGTCAGTCCATGAGCAAGGGCAGTTGCAGCTATCAGGGAGTCCAGCGTGGTTGGCTTGCCGGGCAGGTAGGCCCACTCGTACGCCACTGACGCCGTGATGGTGAGGATACGGTTGGCGTACTCCTCCTGAACCCGCTCAAGCCAGATGCTGATCCGGCGAGCCTTGGCCGTGGCGCCCTTGGCTTCGAGTACGGCGATGCCTCGGCGCAATTCGGCTATCGTCAGAATTGACAGGCAGCATTGCTCGGGTGTCACCGATTCCATCCAGGCCAGAGCGTTGGCATCAGGGCGAGGCTTGGTGGCTTCCGATACCACGTTGGTGTCGATGAGGTACGTCCACATGTCACGACTCGAAATCAGGAATAGTACGCCGGGTCGCACCATCGTCGTGAGCGCGATCAGCGACGATGGTGTCGATCACGTCAGCGTACTCATCGTCATCCAGGGAAGGGAACAGCCCAGGATGGTCTCGCGTCGGTGCCTGATCGAGTTGGCGCAGCCGATGGTATTCCCCGATGTCGATGATGACCGCGACATCTGCCCCGTGACGACTGACGATCTGCTCTCCATCCACACTCACCCGCCTGAGTAGTTCGCTGAACTTTTGCTTAGCTTCTTGTACTTGCCACACCATGATCATATGTCCAATCTAGACAGTCTAGATTGATAGTTTACAGTACGAAGAGGAGACACTGCAGATTCAGGGACTGACTGCTCCGAGTTGGGTGATGGATTTCTTGTCGAAGCTGTAAACCGGTTCACGGTGGTTGCGTTTGGCGTCCAGGGCGAGGTAGATGTCCGTACAGGAGAGTTTGGGGTGGGTCAGGTAGGTATCGACGATGTCGGTCCACTGTGTGCGGTTGATGTCGAGCGCTGCTTGTCCGATCATCAGGCGGATCGCTTGGGCCACGTGATCTCGGCTGAGATTGTAGTAGCTCTCTAAAACATAGATGACTTCGATGAGGGTCGCATCCGGGACTACGAGGTGGCGCTCACTAGTCATCAGGGCGTCCATGCTGGCGGTCTTGGCTGGGTCGTCGCGGATGAGCCATCGCACGACAGCGGATGTGTCAAGAGTTGGCATAGCGCTCCACTGCGGTTGCTCGCCAGGCCGGTGGCGTCGATGAGGTTTGGCCCCAGGTGCCGTTTTGCCGGGTCGCCTCTTCCAAGGTGGTACGGACATCCTCGACTGAGGTGGAAGTTTCGACGGTGACACGCTGACCATCCGTACGGAAGCCGATCGTCTGACCCGGCTGAATGCCGAGCAGTCGCCGCAATTCCGCAGGCAGTGTCACTTGACCTTTCGATGTGACAGTTGCGTACATAATGCTCATACAAGGAGAATACCAAAAGTAAGGAGAACAGCGGTGACCTCTGGCCTAAAGAGGCCCTCTCAGTCAGCCAGTGACTCATAGGACATCTGAAAATCAGATGACCTGAGGGTCACGACTACGCTGCCCAGGTTGGCGAGTGCTGCGCAGAACCTGATAATAACGGTAGGCTATATTTACAGTTTTGGCGTAACTGTTAATAAGGAGTTGGCTTATGACACAGATCCCCGTGTCGTCAGTCTCGCTGTGATGATGCTTGTCCAGCACGTCTTTGTCACGCGAAACATTCACTGAGCGATTGTATGAGGTGGCTGCATTGCAGCATTGCTGCTGATAGAGTTTTCGCATGAGTACATTCGTCAGCGTTCAAAGTCGGGGAACCATTGCGCTGCCACCAGCCATTCGTCGGGCGTACCATCTAGATCAACCGGGCGCCCAAGTTGAGATCGTCGAGGAAGACGGGCGACTCGTCCTCATTCCCAAAGTCGCGATTGACGCCGCGCAGGCATGGTTTTGGACCGATGAGTGGCAGACCGGTGAGGCTTCAGCGTCACGCGAACTCGCTGCTGGTGACGGTGAGGTGTACAACGACGCTGGTGACTTCTTGGCAGCCCTGCCGTGAGGTACGTCAGACTCCCCACCTTCCTCGCTGACTGGCGCCGTCTTCCTGAAGATGAACGCGCGTTGGTTAAACAATGGTTGGCCGATGTCTTCTTGCCTGCCGTCGCCGCATACGAGGCGGATCCGACGGGCTTTGTGTGGCCTGCAAGCCTGCGTTTCGAACGTATTTCCGCCACCGGAGGAATCTGTGCGGTCACCTGGTCGTTCTCCGGACCCGATGGACGTGCCACCTTCGAGTTCACAACGATTGATGGCATGTCCTGTCTCGTCTGGCGAAGAATCGGCCATCATGGAATCTACAAACGCCCGTGAGGTCACCCCGCAGGGGAGAGCGTACGACACTCGAGTCGGAGTAGATGATGCGCGCACATTACGCGTGCCCCTGCCGTTGAGTGCCCTGGTTGGGTCGGCGTCGTCGTGGGTCGTGTGTGGTTCGTGTTTTTCCGAACTTTGGCTCGGGTAGGCTCGGTTTCATGGATCGGTTGTTTCCGGAGAATGCACCAGATCTTGCTGCTACTGCGGCTCTTCTGGCTAATCAGACGCGGGTCATGATTTGTGTCGCGTTACTGGATGGCAGGGCGTGGACAGCCC
>WRFP01000212.1 GCA_009778725.1 Propionibacteriaceae bacterium | reverse complement strand
GCACGGCCAGGGGCCACCGTGTTGGAGCTGGCTTGCGCGATCCACCCGTCGGCTGCTGTCTGCGGCACCCCGACCGAGCGTGCCCGGCAACTCATCACCGACCTCGAACAGATGGACCGGGGACGGTACGCCGGTCCGGTCGGATGGATCAACGCCGACGGTGATGGTGAGATCGCCATCGCCCTCAGGTGCGGGATGGTCGAAGGATCAGATGTACGGATCTTCGCCGGATGCGGAATCGTCGCCGACTCAGACCCCGAAGCCGAGTGGGCCGAAACGAATGCCAAACTACTCCCCATGAAACAAGCACTGGGTGCGAACATCTAACAAGAATCATGCCCGACATCGATGGGCGGGCGAAAGGGCATGAGTTGCCACACCCCCACGACACAGGAAAAATACTGAGTGGTCATTCCTCTGACTTCTTATTATGTACGTTCATGTATACTTCTGTACATGAGCATGATCACAGTTACTGAAGCACGGAAGTCGCTTCCCCGGTTAGTGGACCAAGTCCAGTCGGGTCAGGAGGTGACACTGACACGACACGGGCAGCCTGTCGCCGTACTGATTCATCCGGACAGTCTGGCGCGGCGGCGAACATCTGCGATCTGGGGTGAGGTGGACCGGATCGAACAGGCCTTGGAGCAGGCCCGGACAGCACCCGTTGAGGCCGGACTCAGCGGTGAGCGCGCCGAGGAATTGGTCGACGGGATACGGGCCGAGCGGGACGAGCGATGATCACCGCCTTTGATGCCGATGTGATCATCTATGCGGGCGCGCAGGAGCACCCACTTGGACTTCAGGCGGCCAGGTTGATCGACCATCCGGCAGATGGCGACAGTGCCATTGGTTGTGTACTTCTACTGACAGAGGTGCTGACCAAGCCGACGCGTGCCGATGCGATGTCAGCCGAAACCCAACGTCTTCAGCAGCTTCTCTCCCGAATCGACTTGCGACCACTGGACGCCCACACCTGCGTCCTGGCACTTGCTTTGGCAGTCAAGTACGGCTTGAAGTCTGCCGACGCTGCTCACCTGGCCACGGCTGTCATCGCCAACGCCGACCGGTTCTTAACCAACAACCGCAAGGACTTCCGCCATAGTATTGAAGAAATCGAGATTGTCTATCCTGACGAGTTGTGATGAGTCACAACCGGATGTTGGTGGGACATTGTGCACTTGAACACCGGCATGATTCTGCGGCAACGCTGAGGTATCCCCCATTGTCAACCTGAAATCCGGCTTGATGAACCTCTACACGGACACCCGGGAGACGGGCAGGCTGGAGTCGGCGGAGATGTCGAGGCTGGAGGGGCTCACTCCGGCGGCGACCAGGTGAGCGCCGACGGCGGCGATCATGGCGCCGTTGTCGGTGCACAGGCCGGGGCGGGGTTGGCGTACTGCTATTCCTGCTTGTTCACAGCGTTCGGCTAGCAGGGAACGCAGGCGGGAGTTGGCGGCCACACCGCCGCCGAGGAGGATCGTGTCGATCTCGTGGGTCTGGCAGGCGTCGACGGCCTTGGCGGTCAGAACATCGGCCACCGCTTCCTGGAAGCTGGCAGCCACGTCGGCGACCGGTACCTCTTTTCCGTCGCGACGACAGAGTTCCACCCAGCGGGCGACGGCAGTTTTGGCTCCGGAGAAGGAGAAATCGAAGCGGTGGCGGATCAGGTCGCGCCGGGTGGACAGGCCTCTCGGAAAGGCGATGGCCTGGGGGTCTCCCTCGGCGGCCATACGGTCGATCAAGGGGCCACCGGGGTAACCCAGTCCGAGCAGGCGGGCCACTTTGTCGTATGCCTCGCCTGCGGCGTCGTCGATGGTGGAGCCTATTTCTGTGACATCGGTGGCGATGTCGTCCACGCGGAGAATGCTGGTGTGACCACCGGAAACCAGCAATGCCATGGAGGGCTTGGGCAGGGGGCCGTGTTCCAAGACGTCCACCCCGACGTGACCGATCAGGTGGTTGACACCATAGAGCGGCTTGTTGAGGACGTACGCCAGGGCCTTGGCCGCCGACAGGCCGACCACGAGGGCACCCATCAGACCAGGGCCGGCAGTCACCGCGATCGCATCCACTTCGCTGAGGTCGATTCCGGCTTTGTCGACCGCCCGGGTCAGCGTCGGCCACATTGCTTCCAGGTGGGCTCGAGACGCGATCTCGGGGACCACTCCCCCGTAGCGTGCGTGTTCGTCGACCGAACTGGCCACCTCGTTGGACAACAAGGTGAGACCGCGGACGATCCCCACGGCAGTCTCGTCGCAACTTGACTCGATTCCGAGAATGAGCGGGTCAGACATGGTCGCTCCTTCGGGTCGTTGAGAGGGTTGGCCCCTCGCCATCTAGTGATGGACAATTAGTGGGTGTTGTTGTCCATCGGTAGACCAGTGCGTCGTCACCCGGTCCGTAATAGCTAGTACGACGGTCGATCTGGGCGAAACCGAAGTTTTCGTACAATCCGATGGCTGCCTGATTTTCGGCAGAGACTTCGAGGAACACTTCAGAGGCTCCCTGCTGAACCATCTCGCATATCCCGTACTCCAGCAAGACCCTTCCGACAGTACGGCGCCGCGCTTCAGGGACCACGATTATTCGCAACACTTCCGCCGTACCGGCCACCATGCTCAGTGCCAAGACCCCAACAGGGACATCGGCTCCCTGCTGAATAGAGGCGATGCTCGCAAGCAACACAACATGATTGCGGATCTCATCCGACCACGACTGGTCAGACCACCCGCCAGTGAACGCTTGGGTTTCTACACTCATGATCCAAGGAAGATCAGTAGATGTCGCAGGTCTGATGTTAACCAGTGTCATTGGCCAACCTCACTGGCGGCCTCGGCGTCAGTCAAATCCCCATCCGGCGATCCCTGTTTCGGCAATGGTGTCCGTGCTGGAAGAACCGACTTCACTTGGCCAGGCAACGCCGCATCGGCATAACGCAGATACAACGGACTCGGCCCGGCATCGGGAAGCCCAGGCGCACGGGCTGCGAGCAAACCGGCGTCGATACCGACGACTTCACCGACGTCCTCTGGGCGGGGCCAATCGGAGGCCATGCCATCGGTCCACAACCCCAGTTTGATGGCCAGGTAGGAATCCATTTTGACTTGGGGGTAGACCACGGTTCCGGGT
>WRFP01000211.1 GCA_009778725.1 Propionibacteriaceae bacterium | reverse complement strand
TCCGTCGACGCCCGTGACATTGTCCATCGCGTACTGCGACCAGCATCCGGTCGAGGACCTCATGAAGGGCTTCACGACGATGTATCCCAACGTGACCTTCGACTCCCAGTACGAGGACTGCAACTCCTTCTCCACCGACCTGGTGAACAAGCTGACCAGCGCCAACCCGCCTGACATCACCGAGTACGTCGACGCGGCCATCCAGACCGTCGCTCCGAAAGGGGCGGTCATCGACCTGGCACCGTACGTCCAGGCCTATGGCTGGGACAAGAAGTTCCCGGCCTCCGAGCTGGCCCAACTTCAGCTGAGCCAGGACGGCAAGGTTCACGGCCAGGGCATCCAGTACGGAATCCCGGGCGGGGCGTCCTTCGTGGGGGTGTTCTACAACAAGTCGCTGCTTGCCAAGGCCGGTATCACGGCCATTCCGCAGACTCTCGATGAGTTCGAGGCAGACCTCGCCACAGCCAAGGCGGCGGGCATCACGCCGATCGCCCTGGGTTCCCAGGACGACGGCGGCATCCATCTGTGGGGGTCGCTGACGAACTCCCTGCTCGGCGCGCAGGCGGCCCAGGATTGGGTCAACGGCAAGCCGGGTTCGGACATCAACCAACCGGCAACGGTCGAGGCGGCCCAGAAGCTGGTCGATTGGAATCAGGCTGGGTACTTCACTGATTCACCCAATGGGACATCTGAGAATGATGCCCGGGCCAACTTTGCCAAAGGTTCGGCGCTGTTCACGGTCGACGGGTCCTGGTCGATGGGTACCGTCCCCGGAGGCGATGAGTTCGGATTCTTCCCCTTCCCCGTTGTCAAGACCGGAGACCCTGTCACCGGACAAGGGTTCACTGCTGGTTTCGCCATCTCGTCGAAGTCTGACAATGCCGATGTCGCGGCTGCCTTCCTCGACTATCTGGCGTCGGCTGAGGCCGCCGAAATCTCTGTCGGCTTGGGGATGCTGCCGGTCAATATCGCCACCGCACCCGATCCCGAGCCCGGTCTGGCGACCGACATCAGAAACGGCTACGCAGCCGCGGCTGCGGACAACGGCATTGTCACCTTCTATGACCATGCGACTCCGACCATGCACACGACGTTGACCCAGGGAATCCAAGGGGTCATCGCCGGGCAGTCGACCCCCGCCGATTTCGTGAAGTCCCTTCAAGATGACTGGACTTGGAACCAGGGCTAAGCCCGAATCCACCGATCCATGGCTGCTGCGCGACCCTGTGGAGGCACGCTGGCTCGTCGGGCGTCGCTCAACAGACGTCCAGTCTGCCTTCACGCCACCCGCCGACCCATCGCACCCCCACAGTGTCGCTCGCGACGCCAGCGATCGGTGCATTCGGGCTAAATGCATTATCGGCACAGGTGCCGGTGCCTGGACGGGACGTATTCTGGGTATAATCCAGGGTCCATGGATTCAGGTATCCGGCACCGTGCCATGTCTCAGCTCGGCATGCGACTGTGGTCTGGCTTGGTGAGGACTGGTCATGGCACGGCGTAGATCGTCGGCCCGGCGTCAATGGTCGGGGCTGTTGTTCCTTGCCCCTGGGCTGATCCTTTACCTGGCAGTTATCATCGTGCCGACCGGTCAGGCGATCAACTTTTCTTTGTGGAAGTGGGATGGGGTCAACCAGGCGATCTGGGTGGGCTTGCGCAACTACTCAGACGTGTTCACCGACAGAATCTTGCGGGGTTCTATCCTCAATGCGTTGTTCCTCATCCTGTTTTTCTGTGTGTTGCCCGTTGTCATGGGGTTGTTTATCACCGCCCTGCTGACCCGGGGGAAGCACCGGGGCATGGCGGCGTTCCGGCTGATCTACTTCCTGCCGCAAGTCCTGCCGCTGGTCGCTGTCGGCATCATCTGGCGCTGGGTCTACGCGCCCACAGGCATCCTCAATCAAGTCTTCGGGTGGGTCGGCATCCACACCCGTATTGGCTGGTTGGGCTCCTGGGATTGGGCACTGCCGGCGCTCGGCCTGATCGGTTCGTGGGTGCAATCCGGGTTGACCATGATGTTGTTCCTCTCCGGGGCGCGGGGCATCGATCCTGAGTTGTACGAAGCAGTACGGATGGACGGTGCGGGGCCGGTCCGCGAATTCTTCACCGTGACACTGCCGGGATTGCGACCCCAAATCTCGCTGGCGCTGACCGTGACGGTCATCTCGGCGCTGGCCAGCTTCGACCTGGTGTTCGTCACCACGTCCGGCGGGCCGTTCTATCGGACGACAGTGCCAGGGTTGTTGGTCTACCAGCGCCTGATGTCCGGTGACGTCGGGCATGCGGCAGCCCTCGCCGTCGTGCTGAGCGCCACAGTTCTGTTGGCGGCTCTGGTCACATCGCGATTGTCCCAGGAGCGCGATGAGGGGCGGGCACCCCGGGCCAAGCGGCGCAGCGGAGGTGCATCATGAGGACGTCGCGTACTGAATCTGTGTTCGGGTATCTGATGTTGTTCGCGCTGGCGCTGGGCATCCTGGTGCCCTTCATGTCGCTCGTCCTGGCTGCGTTCAACCCGCCGGGAATGGCCCTGACCGGGATGACGTGGCCGAGCCGGTTCTCGTGGGGGAATTTCGCGCTGGCGTGGCGCGAGGGGCACTTTTCCACCTTGACCCTGGCCAGCGCAAAAGTAGAGCTGATCGTTGTTCCACTCACGCTCATCCTGGCATCCCTGGCTGGGTACGCACTGGGGGCCCTGCGTACTCCCTTGTCGCGACTGTGGTCGTTGTTGTTCCTGCTGGGGATGACGCTGCCGATCGAGGTCGTGATCGTACCTCTCTACTTCGACCTGCGGACGTTCGGATGGACGGATTCCCTTGTCACCGTGGGTTTGGTGGAGTCGGGAGCGTTCTTGCCCTTCGGCGTGTACTGGATGCGCACGCACTTCGCCACCGTGCCGAAAGAGATTTTCGAAGCCGCCGAAATGGACGGTGCGGGTCCCTGGCAGATGTTTTGGCGCATCCATCTGCGCCTGGCGGTGGCGCCCCTGACCACACTGGGCGTGATCTATTTCATGTGGTGCTGGAACCAATTCCTCTTGGTTCTGATGATCATCTCCGACACCAACAAACGTACTGCTCCCGCGGGCCTCGGCTTCTTCGTCGGCCCCCACTCCATGGACTTCCCCCTGCTCTCGGCCGCAACCCTGATTGTCATGCTCCCCGT
>WRFP01000210.1 GCA_009778725.1 Propionibacteriaceae bacterium | reverse complement strand
GACTGACCGGTCGCCGCGCACTGCTTGCCGATCTCATCGGCTGCGCTATGGCCAATCAGTGGGTTGAGGAAGGTGATGATGCCGATCGAGTTGCGGACATAGTCCTGGCACACCGTCTCGTTGACAGTGATGCCGTCGACACACAAAGTACGCAAGGCGTCGCAGGCGGCGCCCAGCAAGCTGATCGACTCGAAGATCGCCACCCCGATGACCGGCTCCATGGCGTTGAGCTGGAGTTGCCCGGCCTCCGCCGCAAAGGTGATGCAGGTGTCATTGCCGATGACCTTGTAGGCCACCTGGCTGACCACCTCGGGGATGACAGGGTTGACCTTGGCCGGCATGATCGAGGAACCCGCCGCCCGTTCGGGCAGATTGATCTCGTGCAAGCCCGCCCTCGGGCCCGACGACAGCAGCCGCAAGTCATTGGAAATCTTGGACAGTTTGACTCCCAGGCGCTTCAGCGCCGCGCTCACCGAGACGTACGCCCCACAGTCGCTGGTGGCCTCGATGAGGTTGAAGGCCTTGACCACGGGCAGTCCGGTCACCTCGGCCAAGCGGGCGATGACGCGGTCGGCGAAGCCTGGAGGGGTGTTGATCCCGGTGCCGATGGCGGTGGCGCCAAGGTTGACCTCCATCAGCAGGGAGCACAACATCTCCAGATGCCGGCGCTCTTCGGCGATCAGGACGGAGAAAGCCAGGAACTCCTGGCCCACGGTCATGGGCACGGCGTCCTGCAACTGGGTGCGGCCCATCTTGATGATCGAGCAGAATTCCTTCGCCTTGGCCTCGAAAGACTCCTGGAGTGCGGCCACCTGATTGCTGGCCAACCGCTCACAGGCCACGTAGGTGGCAATGCGGAATGATGTCGGATAAGCATCGTTGGTCGACTGCGACATATTGACATCATCATTGGGATGAATGGTCGCATAGTCTCCCTTGGGACGGGAGAGATGTTCGAGAGCGAGGTTGGCGATCACCTCATTGGCATTCATGTTCACCGACGTGCCGGCTCCGCCCTGATAGACGTCGACCGGGAACTGGTCCATGCAGCGGCCTTCGTTCAGGATCGCGTCGCAGGCCCAGACGATGGCCTCCATTTTCGCGGTCGGCAATTTGCCGAGATCGTTATTGGCCAGTGCGGTGGCTTTCTTGACCTGTACGATAGCCCTGACCAGATCGGGATTGTCGCCGATCGTCGTGGGGGAAAAGTGATAATTCTCGATAGCTCGAAGCGTGTGGATACCGTAATAGGCATCCATGGGAACTTCCCTGGTTCCGAGCAGGTCTTCTTCGACACGGGTTTGCGTAGGCATGGCATGTTCCTTTCAGCTTGGCGGCTGTCTTAGTCGCACCGGGGGGGGTCCTTCGAAGATTTCAGTGCCTTCAACCGGATACGCTCTCACGCATCCACCTCAAACATACCAAAATCAGGGGTTGACAGGATCTCGATACCCTGATATTTTCGCGTCTTCTCAGGTACACCAACACCCCAGCTTCATTGATCCAACCGATATCCTTGCACCTCACCAGGCCACATGCTAAAGTCGGGCAATAGATCCAACAGTGATGATTCGACACGGATTGCGGCAAAATACGAAGAAGGCGGTTAACCAGGAGATATCCTCATAGCGGTTGCAGGGTAACTCGTGAACCAAGACGTATAGCGCCGAACAGAAACAAAAGCATTGGCCTGCTGCGGACCGACTCCACAAGAGGCTCCAGAGCAGGAGACACGGGCACCATCCCCACCTGTGTTTCCCTCTTACCCCACTCAGCGAAACGTTAGTACTCCTGCTGACGATGAAGCTGATCCCCCGCAAGTCCGGAGGAATCGCGTGTCGGTGTGGCACGCAGAATAAGATATCATCACACAGGTGGGTCGTTACGGCACAAAGCCATCACTCAAAGCAGAATGGAGGGGAAGGTGTGAGCAGGAAAGTCGACTATCTGGCAGTAGCTCAACTGCCATCGTTCAAGAAATTCCAGACCGCACGGAAGAAGTTCACCATACCGATCACGATCGCGTTTTTTATCTTCTATCTGGGATTGCCCATACTGGCTGGTTTCACCAAGGTGTTGACACACAAGGTTACCGGAGAAATCACATGGGCCTGGGTCTATGCGTTCGCTCAATTCATCATGACATGGGGACTGTGTATGTTCTATCTGTATAAGGCCAAGCGGTTTGACAAGATGAATGAAGACGTACTGGCTGATATCGACAAAATGGACTTGGCGAACTAGCTCTGCGACGAGCACGTTCCATCTTCGAGCTTTGAAAGAAGGACAAACGCATGAATTGGACAGCATTCTTACTGTTCTTGGTGATCGTCGCAGTCACTCTGGGCATCACCTACTGGTCTTCACGCAGGACTAAAAACACTCAGCAGTTCTACACCGCTGGAGGCGGGCTGAGCAGCACCCAAAACGCCCTGGCCATCTCGGGTGACTACATGTCAGCCGCGTCATTCCTGGGGATCGCCGGCATGATCGCCGTCAGCGGATTCGACGGATTCTTCTATTCCGTCGGCTTCCTGGTTGGCTACATTGTCGTGTTGTTCCTGGTCGCGGAGCCGATGCGCAACCTGGGCAAATTCACCGTGGCCGACATGATCACCGCCCGTTTCGCGGACCCCAAGGTCCGTGGTGTGGCCGCGCTGAACACCATCGCCATCTCTATTTTCTACATGCTGGCCCAACTGGTCGGCGCCGGTTCGCTGATCAAGCTCCTGCTGGGGCTTGATTTCAAGTGGGCCGTGCTCATCGTGGGTCTGCTGATGACGGTCTACGTGATTTTCGGCGGCATGACTGCAACCAGTTGGGTACAGATCGTCAAGGCGGTCCTACTGATCGCCGGGACCTTGCTGATCACCATCATGGTGTTCTCCAAGTTCGGCTGGAGCGTGGGTCACATGTTCGACCAGATGGCGACCGCCACCGACAAGGGAGAAGCCTTCCTCAATCCGGGCCTGAAGTACACCAACAAGTGGGACACCTTATCGCTGACCCTGGGCCTGGTCTTGGGTACTGCGGGCTTGCCCCACATCCTGATCCGTTTCTTCACCGTCAAGAATGGTGTCGAAGCCAGGAAGTCCGTCGTCAAAGCCACGTGGATCATCGGCATCTTCTATGTCATGACCATGTTCCTCGGCTTCGGCGCGGCTGCCTTCGTGGGCAAGGACGCGATCTTGGCCAAGGACCCGGGCGGCAACATGGCAGCCCCGATGCTG
>WRFP01000209.1 GCA_009778725.1 Propionibacteriaceae bacterium | reverse complement strand
CGCGCAACTCGGGTCGATCGCCTGGGCCGTCCCGGACTTGCCCGCCGTACGATATCCGGGGATGTCGAACGAGTTTTTGTTGAGCTGAACGACGGATTCCATCATCGACAGCACCTGGGTCGAAGTCTCAGCGGACACGACACGATGGGTGGTCGGTTGGGGTACCGGCAACGACTTGCCGTCGCTGGTGGTGGCCGCTTTGATCAGAGTCGGCGAAGTGTACACTCCCCCGTTGGCCACGGCAGCCACGGCGGCGGCTTCCTGGACGGCTGTGACCGACAGGCCCTGGCCAAAAGCGATGTTGTCACGAGTCTGATCGGACATCGACCCGTCGGGGACGTAGCCCGATTCCTCTCCGGGAAGGGGCAGGCCGGTCGGGGTACCCAACCCGAAAGAATGCAGGTACGACACCAAGGTGGACTTGTCGATTTGCCTGGTCATCAGGATCGTACCGATGTTCGAGGAATGCGCAACCACTCCGGCTGCCGTCAGGTTGATAGTGTCGTGCCCGAAGGAGTCCCCGATCCAAGAATCGCCGCTGGCGAGCTTGCTCGGCACGATCACGCGGGTCTCGGGGGTGACCAGACCCTGGTCGACCAGGGCGGACAGGGTGAGCACCTTCTCGACCGAACCCGGCTCATAGGACATCCGTACCAACCGATCGCCCAGGTTGTCGGTCGTGGAGGACCCCGGGTCGTTGGGGTCGTAGGTCGGATAGGTCGACATCGCCAGGATCTCGCCCTTGGTCGTCATCGTGATGGCCATGCCGCTGCGGGCGCCGGATTGCTGGACGGTCTGGGCCAGGCGTTGGTCCTGCATGTACTGCAGTCCGGCGTCGAGGGTCAACTGGTACGAAATCCCTTCCTGGGGCTGTTTGACGATCGACGTCCCCGAGGGGATGTTTCCGTACGGGCTGGTGTCGTAGATCTCCTGACCGTCGACGCCGGTCAGGGTCGAGTTCAGCGAATACTCCAATCCGTCACCGCCGGTCCACGGGTATTTCCCCTGACTGGCGAGGTCGTCGGAGTAGGTCATGAATCCCAGGACGTTGGCCCCCACAGTTCCATTGGGATAGTTGCGGACCGAGGCTTCTTCTTTATACAACCCGACGTAGCCCAGGTTGCTCAGGCGCTGGGTCACGGGCATGTCGTTGTAGGTCAGGACGTTGCTGGCCAGGATCGTGTACTTGATTTCGTCACCGGATTGGGTGGCAGTGGTGGTCAGCTTGTTGTAGTACGCCTGGTAGTCACCGCCCAGATACCCGGCCAGGACCCCGGCGATGATCCCCGGGCCGGCTTGGGCCTTCAGCCGGTCCGCCAGCCCCATGGAATCCACCGCCAAACCGTTGGTGGCGACGATGGTGGGGTCGGCGGTGATGTTGACAGCCGGCAGGGACTCGGCGAGGACCTGCCCGTTGCGGTCTGTGATCGTGCCCCGGGTGGCGGGAATCTGCTGGACGTCAGGGATCAGCGCCTGGCTGGCGTTGCCTTCCAGGTCGAGGCCCTGGACCGACACGCACTTCAGTCCGAGGACCAGGGCGACGGCCAGGAAGGCGAACAGCAGAATCATCATCCTGGTCCGCGGCGAACCAGGCTTGACCCGCCAGGGGTTCTTCTTGGAGGTGTGCCTGCGGGTTGGAGAACTGGTGGTCACGGCTGAGTCCCTTCTGCCGGTGTCTGATCGGTGAGACCCGTCGCGTCAGGCGGGGTGTCCGCGGGAGCAGCCGCGTCCACCGGTGGGGCCGCGTCGGCTTGGGATGCAGCGTCGGCTGGAGCGGCATCGGCTCCAGCGGCATCGGCCGGTGCGGCCTCGGCAACAGGGGCGGCATCGTCCGGGGGTACGGCGTCGTCGACCGGACTCGTGCCCGTGTCAGGATTGAGATCCACCACAGGCGACACCGCGATGATGGCTGGAGGAGCCGAGATGATGGGGACCTCACCCCCCCTGACAACCTGATTCGTACCCGTGACCTGGCCGGTGGGCAAGGTCAGGAAGGTTGAGTACGGATTGGCGACCATGCCCAGGCTGGACGCCGCGTATGCCAACTGTTGCGGGGTGGACTGCTTGGCCAGTGTGGTTGACAAGATGGCCTGTTGAGCGCTGAGCTGGTCTTCTTGCGCCTGCAAAGCTCCCAGTTCGAACCCCAGTTCCTGGATCCGCGTCTGCAACACCAGATGCCCGACCATCCCCACGGCCAGCAGGGCCAGGATCACGACGGGAAACACCCCCTTGGGCCAGGCATGAGAACGTCCCGGGGCGACAACGGTTCGTAAGGGAACCCGTTTGGTCCTCGGGGTGGTTTCTTGATGTTCGAGAGCACTCATGCTTCCTCCTTCAGCCTCTCGACGGCTCTGAGCCGGGCCGACCTGGCTCGAGGATTGCTCGTCACCTCCGCTTGGGAAGGCTTGAGCGCACCCCTGGTCACGGCCCGGAACCGGGCTCGCCGGTCTTCTGGCACGACGGCCAGTCCCGGTGGCACATGGTCCGAACAGGCGTCGGCAAACCTCTGCTTGACGAACCGGTCCTCGCCCGAGTGGTAGCTGAGGACAGCCATCCGGCCGTTGACTTCCAACAGGTTCATGGCGGCGGGCAGGGCCTCCTCCAAGCTGCGGCGCTCGTCATTGACCTCGATCCGCAGGGCCTGAAAAACCCGCTTGGCCGGGTGACCGGTCCGGCTGCGCGTCACCGGCACGGCGGCCGAGACGACTGCGGCCAGTCGCGCTGTGGTCGTGAAGGGATCGGCCTCCCGTGCGGTGACGATGGCCCGGGCGATACGCGTGGCGTACTGCTCATCGGCGTAGACCCGGAAGATATGGCTCAAATCCTCCACCGAATAGGTGTTGACAACATCGGCCGCCGTCAGTTTCGCCGGGTCCCCATCCATGCGCATGGACAAGTTGTCAGAAACAGTGGGGCCGAGTCCTGGTGACCCGTCCTCATCTGGTGACGACGCGGAGGCGTACGAGAAACCGCGTCCGGGCGCGTCGATCTGCAGCGAGGACAGACCCAAATCGAACAGTACGGCGTCGGCCCGGCGCGACCCCAAGATGACACCGATCTGGTCATAGGTCGACTCGTGGACCTCCAGCCGGTCGGCGAATCCGGCCAGTCGCTGCCTGGCCATCTCGATGGCTTGGGGATCCCGGTCCAGCCCGATGAGGTTCAGTGAGGGAAAGCCGTCGAGGAAGGCTTGGGCATGTCCGCCCAGGCCGAGCGTCGCGTCGACCATGACAGCGTCGCGGCTTGCCACGGCAGGTGCGAGCAGGGTGAGAACCTCCTCGCACATGACAGGCACATGCTCGTACGAGGTTTCCATCTCAGCTCCTTGGAACAATCTCTCCGTCGAAATCCGCGAACTTGTCGTCCAGGGTCGCGGAATAGGCCTCCCACCGTT
>WRFP01000208.1 GCA_009778725.1 Propionibacteriaceae bacterium | reverse complement strand
CTCACCCGCGTACTTGGCTGAGATCGCTTCCAGGATGGGGCCGACGTACTGGTAGGAGTGAGGCGAACCTCCGGGCATGATGGCTGGGCCTTCCAGAGCGCCGACCTCCCCGCCGGAGATTCCAGCGCCGACGAAGTGGAGGCCCGCTTGGCGCAGGGCGGCTTCGCGGCGGCGAGTGTCCTGGAAAAAGGAGTTGCCGCCGTCAACGACGATGTCGCCTTCGCTGAGCAGGGGGACGAGTGCGTCGAGGGTGGCGTCGGTGGCCTGCCCGGCCTGGACCATCAGGATCATCCGGCGGGGGCGTTCCAGCGCAGCCACGAATTCCTCCAGGGTCTGGGCGGCGATGAACCCCTCGGCGGGGAAGTGGGCGGCGACTTCGAGGGTCTTCGCTGTCGTACGGTTGTAGATGGCCGTCCGGTAGCCGTGGTGGGCGAGGTTGCGGGCCAGGTTGGAGCCCATGACGGCCATGCCGATGACGCCGATCTGGGCAGACGTGTGGTCAGTGGGCATTGTGTCAGTGGACATTGTACGGGTCTTTCTTGTCGACGGTGGTCATGGAAGTATTCTCGTCCATCCGGACGCGCGGTGCAGGGTCTCACACGGATAGTCGGGTTAACTGTGTTTGACCGGTCGTGGGCCGGTGGAGTTGCGGACCATGAGTTTGACGGGGATGGTGAGGGGACCGGTGACGTGGGTCTTGGTGCCGCTCAGCATCGCCATGACGTGTCTGACCGCGGTGTCGCCGAGGACTCCCATCGGGGCGGCGACGGTGGTCAGCGACGGCGTCAGCAGTTCAGATGAAAAAACATTGTCGCAACCGATGACAGACAGATCGTCGGGGACGTTGTACCCCTTGGCGGCGAGGGCCTTGATCAGGCCCATGGCGGTCAGGTCGTTGTAGCAGATCACCGCGGTGGCCCGGCGGGCGATGATCTGGTGGGCCGCCGAGGCCCCGCCCTCGATGGTGGGCGGGACGGGCCCGACCCGATGGGCGACGAACCCCATGGCGGCGGCTGCTTCGCGTACTGACAACCATCGCATGCCTGAGATCCAGGAGGCGTCGGGCCCGGAGAGGTAGTGGACCGACGAGTGCCCGAGCTGGAGCAAATGGGCAACGGCCTGCCGCATGCCGTGAGGGGTGTCGGGGACCACGCAGGGCAAACCGCCGACATACCGGTTGAGGACGACAACGGGATGGCTCTTGGCCACCGACCTGAGGACGGTGTCGGACATCCTCGACGAGGCCACGATCAGCGCGTCGACAAGGGGGAGCATCCGGTCCAGGTTATGGCGCTCGCGGGCGGCGGACTCCTGGGCGTCGATCAGGAGCATCGTGTAGTCGCTTTTCGCCGCCTGGGTTTCGGCCCCCCGGAGGATACCGAAGTAGAACGGATTGGCGGCGTCGGAGACGCTCAGCCCGATCGTGCGGTGGCGCTCGGCGGGGTTGGCGCGGAAGAGCGTGTCCCCGCGATAGCCCATGTCGGCGGCCACGGCCCGGACATGGTCGGCCGTTCGGACGGAGACCCGTCCAGGTCTGGAAAAGGTACGGGAAACAGTCGACGGGCTGACCCCAGCAGCCACTGCGACTTCATAAATAGTCACCGGTCGTTCCGAGATCTCGTGTGTCACGCCGACAACTCTACTGCGGGCGGCAACAGATGGCAACCAGGCCGTGACTGGGGAATTAGATTACAAATCACTATACCTTTATGCTGGTGACGAGGGTGTCATGTTGAACGTGAATCAACCGCTTGCCGGCGCCGTGGCCATGGATCGGTGGATTCGGGTCAAACCCGAATGCAGCGATCGCTGGCGTCGCGAGCGACACTGTGGGGGTGCGATGGGTCGGCGGGTGGCGTGAGGGCAGACTGGACGTCTGTGGAGCGACGCCCGACGAGCCAGCGTGCCTCCACAGGGCCGCGCAGCAGCCATGGATCGGTGGATTCGGGTCAAACCCTGGTCAGGCAGTCAGGATAGAGCCTGGGCCAGGTCGGCGTCTACGAACCAGAGGGTACGGGTGCGGCCGCGCAAACCGGCCGCAGGGGTGCGCACCGGGTCGTCTCCGGCCAAAGCCCGGCTGACTGCGGGGGCTTTACCGGACCCGGCCGCGAGCATCCACAACTGGTCGCACCGGGCGAGCAGGGGCCGGGTGAAGCTCACACGTTGGGCGGGGGGCTTGGGCGAGTCGGTCACGGGGACGACACAGCAGGTGTCGATGCTCACCTGCGTACTGCCGGGAAACAGGGATGCGACGTGGCCGTCTGGTCCGATGCCCAACAGGCTGACCTCGAACCAGGGTGCGGGTAGTGGGGTGGGGTTCGACGGGTTCTCTGCGTCGCTGGACGGGTTGTCGCGGGTGCGAGTGTCGACATGAGTCATGTTGAATGTGTGGGCCCATTCGGCCAGTCTGCGCGCGTACTGTTGTGCCGCCACCTGGATGTCTGGAACCTGGTCGGGGCCCGGGATTCGATGAATGTTGTCTGGTGGTATCCCCAACACGTCTGCTTGTGTGAGGACTGCCCGGTCGTTGCGATCCGGGTCCGAGTCGGCGACGAACCGCTCGTCGGAGAACCACAGGTGTACGCCTGTCCAGTCCACGGCAGGAGCCAGCGGATGGGTGGCCATCAAGGGCCAGATAGCGGTGCCCAGGCCCCCGCCGGTCAGGCTGACATGCAGAGGATGGGTGACGGACTGCCGTTCGACCAGGTGAGTGATCAACCGACTGGCGATCCCCACGGCGGTCAGGTCGAGGTCTGGATGAACGATGATGGTTGGTGTGTCGTCTGTCATGGCTTCGATCCTTCGATGACGCCCCTGCGGATCGGCGACCGGTCAGTCGGCATGGACATCACTGACATGGTCGGCCTGCGACAGCCAGGGCAGTCCCTGTTCGATCACCTGTCCGTACACGGTGTCCTCGCCGGGGCGGCGCAGTTCCTCGCTGAGGCATTCGGCCAGAGTACGGTGGCTGAGGCGGAATCGCTGATCGGGGGTGCCGGGCATGGTCAGGGTCGCCACGTCGGAGCCTTCGGGGCGGTTGACGGCGACCATTCCAGTCTGTCGGTGCAGCTCGACGCGGGTCACACCGGTCGAGTCACGCTGATAGACCAGTTGGATCGTACAGTTCAGGCGCGTGCCCAGCCAGGCGGCCAGCAGGTGCGCGGAAGGGTTGTCGGCGTAGGTGTGAATGACGGCATGGGTGACCGGTTCGTACGGCGAGTGCTCCACGACGGCGGCCAAATGTGCCCTCCACCAGGTGATACGGGTCCAGGCGAGGTCGGTGTCGCCGGCGGTGTACCCGCGCTGAAGCTGGGCCAACCGCTCGTCCAAACTGCCGGGAGCCTTGAGGACGTTGGTCACCCGGTGGACCGCCAACGTACCCAAAGGGGTGGAAGCTGGCTGATCCGGCAGCCGGTCCGGCCACCAGGTCACG
>WRFP01000207.1 GCA_009778725.1 Propionibacteriaceae bacterium | reverse complement strand
GCATCCCAGAGACTCGACTTCACCGTCCTGCCCGAGCGCGGGGACGACGCCACCGACGGACGCGAGCAAGCCAGCGCCGTTCTCACCCGACTGGCCCAATCGCTGCTGGTGGCCAGCACCGGCCGGTTGACTATGAATCAGGTGGTCGGCCAGGTTGACCAGGCCCGCGAGTTACTGGCCCGCGGTTTCGAGGCCGATCAACGGCTGAAGCAAATAGGCATTGAAGTGGTCGACCTCCACGTCCTGGCCATCCGTGCGCCGGCAGACCTCGAAAAGGCCTTGCAGACACCCTTGCGCGAACAGATCCAATCGGATGCTGACAAGGCCACATACGAGCGCCGGGCCCTGGCGGTGGAACGCGAGCGCACCATTTCGGAGAACGAGTTGGCCTCCAAGATCGAGCTGGCGGCAAGAACCAATCAATTGGTCGAGCAAGAGGGGGCCAACGCGCGCCTCAAGGCGGAGACCGAGGCGGCGGCTGAGCTGATCACCAGCCGAGGACAGGCCGAGCAGCATGTCATTGCAGCGCAGGCCGAGGCCGACTCGGTACGTCTGGGTGGCGAAGCCGACGCGCAACGGGAGGCCGCGCTGCTGGCGTCGTACAGCGGCGTCGACATCGCCCTCCTGCGGGCACTGGCCCTGCGTGACCTGGCCCACAGTGTCCAGGACATGACGTTCGGCGACATCACCATCACCCCCGACCTGCTGAGCAAAGCACTGCAAGCTTGGAAGGCGTGACATGGACGAGTACAAGGGACAACGGCGCCGGGCCGTGATCGTCCACCGGCGTACGGAACTAGAAGAGTTGCTAGATCGTCACGTGACCCGAGGCCAGGTCGAGTTCTTCCTGGCCTCGCGCGGCCGATCCCTCGCCAATGTCCAATCCAGCCACGACCGCATCACCCAAGCTCGTCGGGACATCGTGCATGGCTTGCCCAACGATTGGGTGGTGGCCGACGTAGAACGAGCCGATCTGGACCGCTTCCTCTTCGCGCCAGAAGACGTGATCGCCGTGATCGGCCAGGATGGTTTGGTGGCCAACGTCGCCAAATACCTGGCCGGCCAATTAGTGATCGGCATCGATCCCGAGCCCGGACACAACGCCGGAGTGTTGGTGCGCCACGACGCAGTTGAGGGACTGGATCTGTTGTTGCAACCGACCTCGGCCAAGGTCGCGTACTTGGCAACAGTGGAATTGCGCGCCGATTCGGGCGAAACGATGGTTGGCCTGAACGAGGTATATCTGGGGCAACCGACGCACCAGTCAGCCCGGTACGTGCTCACCACTGAGTCTGGACGCGAACGCCAATCTAGTTCGGGCGTCATCGTTGCAACCGGTGCAGGCTCAACCGGTTGGAGCGCGTCCCTAGCCCACGACCGTGGCATCGGCGGGCTACCCACCATGACAGACTGGACGCTGGCCTGGTTCGTACGAGAGGCCTGGCCATCCCCAGCCACGGGTGTCCAACTGACCTCCGGCCTGCTGGCCCTAGACCAGAAACTGACCATCGAGGTCGAGTCAGACGAACTAGTAGCCTTCACCGACGGCATCGAATCCGACCGCCTCCATGTGTCCTGGGGCCAATCCGTGGAGGTGGGCACTGGCCAAAACCCCGTCCGGCTAGCACTGTGAAGAAGTCAGAGGGCACGTGGGGGCACGGCTGCGAGCGCGTCCAGGAGGGCTCGGATGGAGGCGACACGTTCGGCACCAGGTAGGCAGACTGCGGTGACTTGGTGCTCGCCGAGTTCGGGGAGTGTACGGATGGCGATGTTGGGTGAGCGGACGGTGGTCAGCGACGATCGGGTGACGGCCGCGACGGCGAGGCGGTAGCCGACCAGTTCTTGGATGACGAGTTGGTCGTCGGTTTCGTGTTTGATGTGTGGCTCAAACCCGGCTTGGTGGCACAGGTCGATCAGGTGATGGCGGCAGCTTGAGTAGCCGATGATCCAGTTCTCGGCTGCCAGGTCGGCCAATGCCAACGGTTCGCGTTGAGCGAGCGGGTGGTCGCTTGACAAGATCAGATAGACCGGGTCGGTGGCAAGTGGCACCTGGGTGTAGCTGGACAGGTCGACGGATTGAGGGTCGCCAATGTGCTGGTAGACAATGGCGACATCGACACTGCCGGTGTCCACCAGTTGGAGAGCGGCGGCTGGTTCGTTCTCAGTCAGCAGCACGTCGATTCCGGGGAAGCGTTCGTCCAGATCGGCGAGCGCCCTTGGCACACGCATGCTGAGTGTGGTCGCGAACCCGGCCAAGCGCACGCTGCCCCAGTGGCGGAGGCGTTGCTCCTTGACTTCCCGCTGGAGTGCGTCGAGGTGGGAGGCGATGGCCTGGGCGTGCGCGAGTACACTGCGTCCGGCTTCGGTCGGAGTGACTCCGGTGGATCGACGCAGGAGCAGTGGTGTGCCGAGCGCGTGTTCCAGCGCCTGAATGTGGGACGTGACCGACGGCTGGCGCCAGCCCAGGGCTCGAGCACCGGCTGAGATCGAACCGGCATCGACGACTTGCTTGAAGATAAGTACGTGGCGCGGGTCGATATCCATAGTCGTAGCCTATGGCATGAATAGAGAGAATGAGTGTTCCACTGTGGGTCGGTCGTCGGTACAGTGTGAAAGGGAGGCGTTGGTCTACAGCCCGGGTCAGCGTTGTGTGGCTGGTCGCATGAGGACAAGAACGATGGTTCCCGTTCAAGAGAATGGTCAAGCAAGGGGACATCATGGCGAAGACTCACCGGATTTTTGCGCTCGCAGTTGCAACGGTACTCACATGTGGTTTTTCGATGGGGAGCACCTGGGCGGGAGCGGACTTCCACCAGGCGGCTGGCGCCAGCCAGGCCATCGAGAAGGGCCAAAATCAGTCTGCTGACAGGCCCACGAGCGTCGACAGCGTGGCCAGTCCCGCCACTGGCGCCTTCAACATCAGGATGTCCCAGTTCATGCAACCGTCCATCCATGTCACCAACCAGCAGGAACTCCTCGCTGCGGTGGTCAGTGCGCAGGCCAGCGGTGAGCCGACCGGCATCGCCTTCGACAACGATATTCAGATGGACCAGACCATCGACATCCCGTCTGGTACGACAATCACCGTCGCCGGGCCGTACAAACTGGAGATGACAGCCGACCTGACGACCATCAGCGTCGAACAAGGTGCCAGCCTGACCATCGACGGCATCGATGTCACCGCTGCTGCGGGTACCACCGGCACTGGCCTGGTCGTCGACGGCAACCTGACGCTGGCGAGTGGATCCATCACCAACAACGTTAACGACAACGAAGGTTTCGGTGGGGGCGTCACCGTCAGCGCGCCTGGCAGCTTCACCATGACCGGTGGCACGATCTCAGGAAACACCGCTGGCACCATCCCTGCAACCATTACCGAATGCGGCGGCGGCGGGGTCCGCAACGACGGCGTTGGCGCCACCTTCACCCTGACCGGCGGCACGATTTCCGGCAACACCGCCGCGTACTCGGGAGGTGGCGTCTGCAATGCCAACGGCGCGACCTTCGTCATGGACGGCGGCGAGATCACG
>WRFP01000206.1 GCA_009778725.1 Propionibacteriaceae bacterium | reverse complement strand
TGAATCCACCGATCCATTGCTACTCCGCAACCCCAGATGGGCGCCCTGGCCCCATCGCCAACGCTCTACAGACGTCCAGTCTGCCCTCGCGTTGTCGCCGTGCCCAGTGCACCCATCTGGTGCCGCTCGCTACGCAAGCGATCGGTGGATTCAGGTTTAACCCGAATCCAGCGATCGGTGGATTCGGGTCTAACTTGACCATCGTACCGAGTGAGACCCGGTCAGACTCGCCGACGGTCGCCTGGTGACCAGTCACCTGGCTGGCATTCCCGGTTGTCATCCGTCATGGCCCGGATGACGCCAGTACGCCACTGGTCAATTCCTCATGGTCTGCCCGCCGGTGACTGTCAGCGCCTGGCCTGTCTCGTACTGCTGTTCGACCAGATACAACACCGCGCACACGACATCTTCGGGCAGGCAGCCGCGCACCATGGGCACCTTGGACTCATAGAACGCCCGCACCTGATCAACATCCGAGGCGCCCGGCACCTTGCCGGCCCGCAGATACTGGACGAACAAACCGGTGTCCGAATCGGACCACAACGGCCCGTCCAGGTAGTTGCCGGGGCACACCGAGTTGACCTTGATCCCGGCTTCGATCAGTTCCAGGGCGAAGGACTGGGTCAGCCCGATTCCACCGAACTTGCTCCCGGCATAGGCGAAGTTACGGTTCGAACCTTCCAAGCCCGACTTGGAATTGATCTCGACGATGTCGAACAACAGATCGGGGCGAACCTCATGCTGGGCGGCCAGGACGGGCGAAACCGCGCGAACTCCGAGGAAATAGCCCTTGTAATTGATCGAGGTGACCAGGTCGAAGTCTTCGATGCGTTGTTCGGTCACCGAACCCGCACGGGCGATCCCGGCATTGGAGACGAACAGGTCGAGTCCGCCGTACGCCGCCAGCACCTCAGCCAAGGCCTGTTTCTGCGAGTTCTCATCGGCCACGTTGACCTGGACCGCCATCGCCGTGCCCGGCCCGTACCAGGCGACCAGTCGTCTGGCCTCGGCCTGGGCCAGGTCGAGGTTGAGGTCGGCCAGGACGACGTGGGCACCCTCGGCGGCCAGCCCCCGGGCGATGCCCAGCCCGAACCCCTGCGCGGCGCCGGTGATGACCGCCACCTTGTGTTGCATCCGCCCCCGGTACGCGGTTTCGGCCATCTTCTTGCGATAGGCCTCCGCCTCCCAGGTTTCGATGAAACCCCGCTCGTCAGCGTCCATGACGCGAACCTCGCCCAGGCGATTGGCGTCGCGCGCCACCGCCAGGGCATCGGTGAAGGTCTCCAGAGCGTTCCTGGCGGCCGCATGATCCGGTCCCGCGGCGAAGGCCACCCGGCCCGGCAAAACGACAATGACCGGATCGCGCTCGAAGCTGAGGCGGTACGAGGCCACCGCCTTACGGATCTGGTCGGCCAGTGGGGCGTAGCGGGGTTCGACCACACAGGGCATGGCCCCCGCGTAAACGATCTGGTCCGGCGTCAGCGGACCATCGGTGACGACCGGCTTGCCCATGCGGGTTTCGGAGCGCACCAGCTCGGAACTGTCCGAGGTGACCACAGCCAGGGATCTTTCGGTGCCCAGCAACCCGCGCAACAGCGGAGCGGCCACCAGGATCATGTCGGCGACCCTTCTGCGCTCGTCCTCGTCCAGGACCGGGGCCGGGCGCACACGGTTGCCGATCCTCGAGGGCGCGGGCGGTGGTGTGGGAGGCCGAGCGTTGATCGCGGCCCGGATCCTGCTCATCGCCTGATCGACGACCGCGCTGACGTCCTGGGCGGTCTTGCCCGCAACGACCATTCCATTGTTGCGCAGGAGGGTCAGTGCCGGAGGTTCCTGGCCCGTTCGCCTGGTGTACGCCTCGCGGGCCTCCTCGATCGCCCGGGCCAAGGCGACGCCGGGGTGGGCGTACTCGACGAAAATGGCGTCGTCGGAAAAGATGCTGCGGGCCAGTTCGGGGGCCAGCCGATTGCAGGTCAGCGCGCTGGCCGTCAAGGGATGCAGGTGCAGGACCAGGGGTTCTGGCATCATCGCGTGGAAGAGAATTTCCACACTGGGCCGGCGTCCGTCATACAGACCGACCCGGGCCCGTTCGGCCGCCGCCCGGACCGGGTCGACATCCACCGGGTCTTCCGAATGCAGGGCATCCAGCAGAACATCGATGTGCAAGGGTACGAGATCCTCAACCGTCAGAGCCTGGAGAGCCATGCCGCTGGGTTTGATGTGGAGAATCCCGTCTTCCTTGTACGACGCGTTGCCGCCACCCGCTCGCGCGTACTCAGGAGCGGAGAAACGGTGGGCCACCTCGATGATCTGGTCCGCAAGGGCTGTTGTCATAACGCCTCGTCCTCCCACTGGTGGTCTCGTGCCACCCATTCTTCCAGGTCTGATTTCGTTTCCATCTGTGACTCCCATGGCCGGCAACGGTCAGGATCGCTTCGGCAGGATGCTCATCCGCTCGATGATCTGTTTGAGCTGGGTGACACCCTGGTCGCACAACACAGTGTGCTGTTCGGCGTCGAGGACTTGGGAGAACCGCTGCGGGACCTCGGGGACCCGGCCGATCGCCTCCCTGGTGATCGAGCCGAATTTCACCGGCAGGGCGGTCTCCATGGCGATCATCGGTTCGGAACCCTTCCGCTCGCGCCCCACCTTGACCCCGTCGGCCGTGTGCGGGTCGATCAGGTACCCGTCGCGGTGGAAGACGTCGGCGATGGTCGCGACCCGGTCTGCATGGGTGGACACTCCCGTACGAAATCCGTACGTCGTGGTCGGCTGCGCGGCGTACGGCTTCCGGCGGATGTCAATGACCCCTGTTCTGTTCAACTGCTCCCCGAACAGGTACCGGATCTCGTTGGAGTCCCGCCCGGTCAGATCGAAGAAGAACCGCTCAAAATTGCTGGCCTTCGAAATGTCCATCGACGGGCTCGACGTGACGAAAGTCTCGGTCGAGGCCCGGACCCGGTAGACCCCGGTGGTGAAGAACTCAGCCAAGACGTTGTTCTCGTTGGTCGCACAGACGAGGTTCTTGATCGGCACGCCCATCATCCTGGCCACATGCCCGGCGCAGATGTTGCCGAAGTTGCCGGAGGGAACCGCGAAAGACACCTCGCCCATGTCTTGCGAGGCCTGGACCCAGCTGGACACGTAGTAGACCACCTGGGAAACCAGCCGCGCCCAGTTGATCGAATTGACCGCGCCGATGGAATAGCAGGCCTTGAACTCGGCGTCGGAGTTGACCTCCTTGACCAGGTCCTGGCAGTCGTCGAAGGAGCCGGGCACCGTCACATTGACGATCCGCGGGGAGTTGATTCCGTACATCTGCCCCCGCTGGAAGGGGGTCATGCGCCCCAACGGCGACAGCATGAACACCTGGACGCGGCTGGCGTCCAGCAGGGCGAACTCAGCCGCCGACCCGGTGTCACCCGAGGTTGCGCCCAAGATCGTCATCGTCTGCCCGCGCCGGGACAACTCGTAGTCGAACAGTTGGCCCAAGATCTGCATGGCCATGTCCTTGAAGGCTGCCGTCGGGCCCTGGGACAGATGGGCCAGCCAC
>WRFP01000205.1 GCA_009778725.1 Propionibacteriaceae bacterium | reverse complement strand
GCTGCGGCGCACCGGACGAGCGACATTCGAACCCCACATCTTGCGACGTACGTCCAGTACGTGTACAAGATGCGGGGTGGCGAATCTTCACCCGCCCAGCACGTCCTCGCTCGGAACAGCGTACTTCAGCACGCTCCTAACTGGGTTCCGGCGTTGCGCTATCCAAAGGTGATCATCATGACATGGCGCTTTCTTCGATACATGGTACGAGATTGGTAGCGAGTGACTCCGTACTCACCAAGCCCATCAGCTAATCACCAACGTTGACACCTGAGGTGATGCACAATCACGCTTCTTCCAGGGCCCACTGGACGTATCCCTGGGCGATGTCCGAATCGGAACAACCCGGGATCATGGTCATTGTGAACGGTGAAGACCACGACGGGATCCCTGCCCGAACTGACTGAGCAACGTCACCATCCGGCACTTGACTTGGGGCATTCGTGGTCCTTCCACCGAACATGATGGCTCGGGTGCCCACGATCCGTACTGGGTCATCGCTGCCGCCCACGCTCACCTGACACGTCCACACACCCTCGTCCCTGTGGACTTGCCAGCCCACCACCGGTCCCCGAACTACCGGCGCCGACACATGAGACGCGCCCTGGACCACCAGCACCACTACGCTCACGAGGCCTTGCCCGATCCTGACATCCGCCCCGGCGGGTACGTCGAAGATCAGCCCAACCGACTGGACGACGCCGACGAACCGAATGTCGGACAGCCACATTCCCTGGGGCAGCCCGGTCGTGCCATCCACGACAGCTTGCAGTCCCTGGGCCAACCCCGGTCCAAGCGGATCGTACCTCCACAACAGGTCTTCAATCATTGCACTCTCACATCCCGCCATCCAGCGACATGTGCGCGTCGGGACTGGCTGACAACAGTCGACGTACGTAGCCGCCAATCAGATGAGGGTTGGCTTGTTCGGGCTCAACTGTCACCACGAACTCGGACTGCCACGTTGGCCACTCCTGCCTGATCGACAGCGGATCACCACACCCCAAGTCCGGCTGGGCGTTCGACAAACCAGGAATCACACCAGCGTACAGACTCGCCCCACATCCACGGATCACCACCCGCCCGGGAAAATGAACCTGCCCCAGCCGACACTCCCACCCGTGTTCATCTGTCTCCACCACCCAACTCTCCAGCCAATCCCCGACCTGAGGACACTCGAACGCCGTCACGCCGCGTACCACCAAAACAACCGTATTTACTTGCTCGTTGCCAAGGGAAAAGGGGAACCCTGTCCGCGCATCGAAAAGCACACCCACACTCCTCAACGCCCCACACACACGAACATCGGCAATGTCGTATTCATACAAGCATGCCCGACCCTGCAACGTACCGTCGGAGACGCGCGGCAAGCCCCAGGACGATAGAGCATCCTGCCATAAAAGATCCTCAACAATCATCCGTCAGTGCTCCTCACCCTGCAATGCTCCTGTGGGTTCACGATTACTACCCCTTATAGCGAGGTGCCACCAAGGATCATTCTGCCCAAGGGTCTGACCTCCGTATGGATGCGATGCTTGCACTCACACTGCACTGGATGTCGCAGTCATTCGTGAGAACTTACCAGACGCGGTCGCTCTTGAGGGGGTGGGGTTCCAGGTGTCACCTGGTCTGGTGGCCGACGGATTCGCATTTTCGCTGCTCAACGGGGACATCCTGTACGGCTACGCCCCGGACGGCATGATCTCTCACCTGGGTGTAGGTGGCATACTACTCGAGCATCCGTCGGCCGAGTTGGAGGACTTCCTCCGCAGGCACGATCTCGTCATGGTGGACTGGTGCGGCATGGCTGTTTACGGCGATCAGTAGTCCACAGCACCGGTCAGTTGCTCAACGCTCATGTGCGGGTTCTCATGCGGACAGGCTCCTAAGCATTGGATGAGTGGATGTTCACACCAGCAATTTGTGTGCCGTACCAGCGAGAGCCGCCAACTCCGGAGATACGCTTGGAGCGTGAACGCAAGACTGACCGAATACCTCGACACTTCAAGCAGTTGTCCTTGACGCCAATCTAGACAGTCCCTTGCGAGCCTCTGCCCTCACCCAGGTCCGCTGGTCAGAGAGCTTTGCCTCGAAGGCAGCCCGGGCTAGAGGTGCCCTCAATTTACACAGTGCTTTGATCGCATGACCATCCACATCCGGATCATCCACCAAGCTCAAAAGGACGCCAACGGCCTCCGGGCGCTTCGACTTTCCCAACCCCAAAACGACCATCTGACGGCCAAAGCCGTACCGAGTGTCCTCGGCCAACTCGACGTACTCAGAAAAGAAACTGTCGTCGAACAAGACATCCAGAGCATTGCCGATGATCCACCGCAGACCGAACCCCGTGGGATCGACATCCTCGGGGATGCTGCGGAACTGATCAATCAGCGGTCTGGTGGCGACGGGCTTCGCCCATGGCACTGACAGGGCCCGTACCACCTCACCCTTCAGCTTCGGGTCCTCAATCCGCGGAAGCCATGACAGCAGGACCGGAACCGCATCGCCATATCGTACCCCCGAATTACGAAGCGCCGAAACCGAAGCCACCTGGAAACCGACACTGGATAGATCAGCCAAAATCAGCTCCTGTGTAGCGGCGGGCAATATCGAATGCATCAAGACAGAATCCTCTCCAGACTGATGAAGCCCATATCCACGGCTTCCTGCAATGGTCCGGTCACAACCGTCGCAGCACGCACATACACAGTGAATGCCAAACCTTCCTGCTGAGCAAATGCTTGGAAATCTCTCAGCTGCCTTGTGTAGCTCCCCGGTTTCAGTGCCTAGTACTCATCCCACGACACCACGAAGGCTTTTCTTGGGTGATTCCTGTGATGTGATAGTGAGCATACCCTCACGTAGGGTAAGGCCGGACAACTGGAGGGATGGGACCTATTCTCAAGGGGGACTTGGGACAGTACACTCACTCGTGACACGTGGTTTGGACTGTTTCTAAGAACCTCAGAGGGCAGGACATCAGGGCCTGGGCTGGGAGGGCGTGTCATTGGCATCGCTACACATCACTTTCATTGTGGCGAAGGGTTCTTGTTTTCGTTGTGGTGGGAGGGGAACGGAGGTTACTCATGGGAAGGCTTGATAATAAGGTCGCGATGGTTTCTGGCGGCGCGATGGGGATTGGGGAGGCGGATTGCCTCCTGTTTGCCCGGGAAGGGGCTCAGGTCCTGATCGCTGATGTCAATGAGGCGGCGGGGCGGAAGCTGGAGGCTGCTATCAGGGGGGAAGGGCTTGAGGCCACGTACGTCAAGCTTGACGTTTCTAAGGAAGCCGACTGGGTTGCGGCGATGGAGACGGCTGTGACGACGTACGGGAAACTCAACATCCTCGTTAACAATGCGGGAGTGTCTCTGGGCAAGGATGTCGAGGAAACGACGTTGGAGGAGTGGAACTGGCTGCTGGGCATCAACGCAACGGGAGTTTTCCTTGGGATCAAGCATGCGATCGCGACCATGAAGGGCAACGGTGAGAACTGTTCGATCGTGAATCGGTCCTCGATCGACGGGCAGATCGCTGAAGCGGGACTGTTCGCGTACTGCTCCTCGAAGGGG
>WRFP01000204.1 GCA_009778725.1 Propionibacteriaceae bacterium | reverse complement strand
GCTGGCCATTCTGGCAGCGATCGCGATGGCGTTCGACCAGTCATAGGTCGGGGTGTTGCAGGCCTCGAAACCGGTCAGGTCGCAGATCATCGACCCGGACTCGAACAGCGCCTGGAATTTGCCGTGGTCGGAATAGGCTTCCCCGACGTACGCGGTCAAAAATTCGTCGCGCCCGATGATCGTGTCGCAGACAGCGGGGACGTGATGTTGCCAGCAGCCGCCCCCCAAGAAGCTGATGACGTCTTTGCAACTGGTGTTTTTATTCAAGACACCTTCCACATGTCGCTGGAGTTTGTACTCCGACATGATGGGCTCAGGCATGGACATTTCGCCATGGAACCTGAGGTGATCGGGTATCTCTTTATAGATATCTTCCGAACTGGTCATCTTCAGAGCAGCAAGCATCGCTGCCTTGATTGTGGGCTCAGAGTTCGGAATGTACGGATGTGCTACTTTCGTTTCACTCATATCGATACTTCTCCATCTGTTGAGAATGTCGGGGCTGCCCAGGACAGACCCCCTATTTTTTTGTGACCACTATCCATTCGTCACGGAACGGTGCGGCACCGCTGGTATGGGCTGCTACGACCACGTCGCGTTCTCTGCCCGGCGAGGTTTGGCAATTCGAAAAGATCCTCCCCAGATCCCTCGACCAGTGAGCGGAGTGAGATGACCTGGACTGCTTGTGGCAGCCGGTTTTGTGGTGCACCTCAAGAAGGGTTTGCCTCCACACGCGGTAAACTATACACACCCGGACAACCCTGCGGAACCCCCCATCATCTGAATGCTATCCATTCCAGTACGGGCGTGTGGGCACCGACTGATGTGTCGCCCATCGGCAGCAGGCGTCCGGGAAAATGCGCAGATGCGGATAGGATGAAGTCATGGCCCGAGTCGTTGTCAATGTGATGCCCAAACCCGAAATTCTCGATCCCCAGGGGAAGGCGGTGACCGGTGCTCTGAAGCGCATGGGACATGACGGTTTCTCTGTCCGCCAGGGCAAGAGGTTCGAGATCGAGGTCGACGGGGATCTCACACCAGCGCGGGTGGAGGAGGTACGCCAGTACGCGGAGGCTGTGCTGGCGAACACGGTGATCGAGAACTTCGAGGTTGTCAGCCAATGAGAATCGGAGTTGTGAGGTTCCCGGGCTCGCTCGACGACCAGGACGCCATGCGCGCCATCCGGTTGATGGGAGGCGACCCGGTTGCCCTGTGGCACAAGTCGGATGATCTGGGGTCGGTCGACGCCGTCATCCTGCCGGGCGGTTTTTCGTACGGTGACTACCTCAGATGCGGTGCGATAGCGCGTTTCTCCCCGGTGATGGGTGAGGTCGTCCGCCGGGCCGGGCAGGGGATGCCGCTGCTGGGGATCTGCAATGGATTCCAAATTCTCTGTGAAGCGAGGTTGTTGCCGGGCGCCCTGATCCGCAACGAGGTGCGAGTGTTCACCGCGGTCAAGCAGCGGCTGAAAGTGGAGTCGAACTCGACGGTGTGGACCAGCGCATACACCCCTGGCGCCGAGGTCAGCATGGCGCTGAAGAATGGCGAGGGCAACTACCAGGCAGACGCCGAAACGATCGCCCGCCTCGAAGGCGAGGGGCGTGTCGTTGTGCGTTATCTCGACAATCCCAATGGTTCGTTGCACGACATCGCCGGAATCGCCAACGAGCGCGGCAATGTGGTCGGCCTGATGCCCCACCCCGAACACAACGTCGACCCCGAGATCGCCACCACCTTGGATGGCCGGGGATTCTTCGAGTCTGTGGCGGCTTTCCTGTCTGACTAAACTGGCATCATGACAGCTCTGATCGAGTCGGCCCTGGCGAGGGGCTTGGACACTCAGGTTGTCGTGATGGGCACCGATGTCCTGGGTCGTACCGGCCCTGTCTTCGCGGACCTGTTTCCCGGTGAACGAGCGGTGATTGTAGCTGACGGCAACACCTGGCAAGCAGCATCTGAGCAAGTCATCATGTCTTTGGCCGCCCGTGGCATTGAGATGGACGAAGCGATCGTCTACCCGGCAAGCCCGACCCTGTTCGCCGACGACCGTATCGTGACCGACCTGTGCGTCCGTTTGGCGAACACGTCGGCGGTTCCGGTGTCCCTGGCTGCCGGGAGTTTGAATGATGTCACAAAACTGGCCAGCTACAGCGTGAGACGCAGCTATATCAATGTGTGCACAGCAGCGTCGGCAGATGGCTACACCTCCTTCGGCGCTGCGATCACTGTGAACGGCATCAAGGTCACCCAGCAGTGCCCCGCCCCCCGCGGGGTGATCGTGCCCCTGGACGTCATGGCGCGTGCCCCCGCCCGGCTGACCGCTTCCGGGTACGGCGACCTGATCGAAAAGATTCCCGCCGGGGCGGACTGGATCGTGGCCGACGAACTGGGGCTCGACCCCATCGACGACTATGTCTGGGGCTTGGTCCAAGGACCATTGCGCGATGCTCTGAGCGAACCCACCCGACTCGTGACCGGGGACCTGGATGCCATGGCCCGCCTTGCCGAGGAACTGATCATGTCCGGTCTGGCCATGCAGGTCTTCTCCTCGTCCCGCCCGGCGTCGGGAGCAGGACACTACTTCTCCCACCAGTGGGAGATGGAGGGCTACGGCACCACCTGGGAACCACCGTTGTCCCACGGCTTTAAAGTGGGTCTGGGTACAGTGGCCATGTCTGCCCTCTACGACCAGGTCCTCACCCTAGACCTGTCGAAGATTGACATCGACTCCCGGCTGGCCACCTGGCCGACACCCGACCAAGACGAGCACAGGGTACGCGCTCTGCAACCCAACCCCGTCATCGGCGAGGCTGCCGTACTCCAGTCCCGGGCCAAGCTGTTGTCGAAAGACGAAGCCAGAATCCGATTGTCGCTCATCCAGAACCGCTGGAACGCCCTCAGAACGAGGGTAGCAGTTCAGGTCCTGCCCGCCCCGGTCGTCGAACAGATGCTCCGCGACGTCGGCGCCATCCACCACCCCTCACAGATCGGCGTCAGCCTGGCTGATCTTCGTACTGCTTATTATCGGGCCCAGACCATCCGTACTCGCTACACCGTCCTCGACCTGTTGGCAGACACCGGTTTGCTGAACCAGGTCGTGGACTCCCTGTTCCTCCCCGGTGGCTACTGGCACAACCGCGGCGAAACGGCATGAGTCACCTCAGCGATTCTCCGGCATGGAGTCCCAGATTTCTTTGCACTCCGGACACACCGGGTACTTCTCCGGGTTGCGCGACGGCACCCAGATTTTCCCGCACAGCGCCACCACCGGCGTCCCCATCACCATCGCCTCAGTCAGCTTGTCCCGCGAGACATAATGGGACAAACGCTCATGGTCATGATCGTCCTCAAGACGAGTGTCGCGTTCCAGCAGCGTCTGAGACCCCGGGGCCAGTGTGGTTGACATATCACTAGCCTAACGGTGCTACCAATGGAATTGAGTGATCGGGTCTAAGCCTGGATGCACCGATCGCTTGCGTAGCGAGCGCCACCAGATGGGTGCACTGGGCACAGCGACAACGCGAAGGCAGACTTGACGTCTGTTGAGCGGTGGCGATGGGGCCAGGGTGCCCATAT
>WRFP01000203.1 GCA_009778725.1 Propionibacteriaceae bacterium | reverse complement strand
GTTCTTGATGGACTCATAGATCCGCTCATTCACATCGTCTTGAATGATGCGTGTGACCTCGTCGTCTTCGTACGCCACCACCGGCGAGTTGCGCACGTCGCTGACCAGCAAATTTGCCAAGACAACCTTGGCAGCGACTCTTTCTTGGGCGGTCTCGGCCGCGATCTGGGCCAACCGGTCGCCGGATTTCACTTCGTTAGCCTTGGCCAGAACGTCTTTGACATCACGGAAACTATAGCTCTTGCCTAATAGCGTGGTTTTGAGTTTCACGTCAATCCCTCCCTTCTGCCAACGCTCACATCATGACACAATGACCGTAGCGGCCCTCGTGTCAGACGAACGCGCTTCACTTCTCACCTGGTTTCCGGGGTAAGGTCCGCATACACGCAGCGACAAGACAACCAATTCCCACCCACGCGGAAGGTCTGTCAGGACGAGTCCACATAGCCCCTCCCAATGGAATCTACGACTGTTGATATGTCCACTCGTGGGATTCATAGTAGCACCGTGATTTCCCAAGCACGAGAGGGTTTATCTAAGCAATTGAATTATTCCCAGGACATTGCGAGGTTTCGCGTCGATCTGACGACTGCCGACGAGGTTCACATCGGTCTTTCCCGTTGAATTCGGCCATAATCGCCCCGACACAGGCCTATTGAACAAAATTTCAATTATTTCAACGGATAGTGGAAATATGTGCTTGGGTCAGCCTGTGGACGACCTGAATATAGCTATTGACACCAGTGTAGAGCGTTGATAAAGTCCATCCACATGTTGGCAAAGATTGCCTCCGACTCCCGACAATCGGCCCCATGCCAATCGGGTTACCGCGCTGCCACATCATCACTCCATTAGCCAGAACGGCGGTGACATTCACCATGATAAAAGACACCCGTACTCCTGGATCTGCTGGTCCAGGCACTCACGACCCCACAGGAGGTGAACACCTCGACGCCGACGCCGCCGAACTTGCGAAACTCGGCTACAAACAAGAACTCCACCGAGGGATGAGCGGTTTCTCCAACTTTGCCATCTCCTTCTCGATCATCTCCATCCTCGCGGGCTGCATCACCTCGTACTCCATCGCCTTGAACTCTGGCGGGCCATCAGCCATCACCATCGGCTGGGCCCTGGTCGGCGTCTTCGTCTTGATGGTCGCCCTGGCGATGGCCGAGGTCTGTTCACGGTATCCGACCGCCGGTGGTCTCTACTTCTGGGCTGGACGCTTGGCGAACAAGAACAAGCGGCAGTGGGCATGGTTCGTCGGCTGGTTCAACTTCCTTGGAGAGGTCGCCGTCACCGCTGCCATCGATTTCGGCGCGGCAACCACTATGAACGCATTCGCCGCGCTCGTGTGGGGCATCACACCCACCCCCTTGAGCACCTGGCTGACCTTCATCGTCATCATCGTCATCCACGGATTGTTGAACACCTTCGGGGTGAACCTGGTGGCCTTGTTGTCGAATGTGTCCGCGTGGTGGCACGTCGTCGGTGTGTTAATCATCGTTGTCGTCTTGTGGGTCATGCCCACCAGCCATCAGAGCTTCTCATGGACCATGACCACCTGGCACAATGCCACTGGTTTCTCCTTCGCTCCCTACGTCTTCTTGATGGGCCTGTTGATGGCGCAGTACACCTACACCGGGTACGACGCCTCGGCACACGTCTCTGAGGAAACCAAGCAAGCGGCCACCGCCGCACCGCGAGGAATCGTCATGAGCGTTGTCATCTCGATCATCGGCGGCTGGATCCTCCTCTACACGATCACGGCATCAATCACGGACGGCTCGCCAGCCGGTCTCGACAAGCTGCTCGCCACCGACACCGGTTTACCGCCGGCGCAAGTCTTCCTCGACGCACTCAACAATCCGACCATGGCGAAGTTCTTGTTGTTCATTGTCTGCGGCGCCCAGTTCTTCTGCGGAATGGCCTCCGTGACCGCGAATTCGCGGATGACCTACGCGTTCTCCCGTGACAACGCCATCCCCGGTTCGCACATCTGGTCGAAGGTCAACCCGCGTTCGGGCACCCCGACCAACTCCATCTGGGTGTGTGTGGCCCTGTCGACAGTCCTCACCATCCCGGCGCTGTTCAACCAAACGGCCTACCTGGCGGTCACCTCGATCGCAGTCATCGGCTTGTATATCGCGTACGTCACTCCGGTGATGTTGCGACGGCTCAACAAAGAATTCACGCCTGGCCCGTGGTCACTCGGCAGGTGGAGCGGGATCGTGGGCTGGATCGCGGTGGTGTGGGTCATCTTCATCGTGATCCTCTTCGTGCTCCCGCCCGTCTGGCCCATCACCGTGGCGACGTTTAACTATTCGCCGCTAGCAGTGGCTATCGTGGCAATCCTCGCAATCGTCCTGTGGCAAGCCGGAGGAAAGAAGCATTTCATGACTCGCGAGGGTTCCGAACACTTGACCATGGACGCGGACAAGCTGCTCGACGAGTGATTCTGACGACCATCGGTGGATCCAGTCTTTCCCCTGGATCCACCGGTGCATTCAGGCCAGGTCGAGGAAACGGTCGAAGACGTCGACGGCGAAGTGAAGGGAGTCGATGGGGACTTGCTCGTCGACACCGTGGAACATGCCGACGAAGTCGAGGTCGGGCGGCAGTTTCAACGGGACGAAGCCGTAGCACTGGATTCCCAGTTCGCTCCAGGCTTTGGCGTCGGTGCCGGCTGACATGAGGTACGGGGTGAGCTTCGCTTCGGGGTCGAATTCCAGGATCGAGGTTGTCATCGCATCGGTCAGCGGGGTTCCCCAGTCGGCTTCCACACCGGTTTGTTCGTGCAGGATTTCCATCCGCACCTTGTCACCGAGCACCTGCCGTACTGTGTCGAGGAACTCATCCTTGCGTCCGGGCAGATAGCGTCCATCGACGGTGGCTGACGCCGTGCTCGGGATGACGTTGGCCTTGTATCCGGCTTCCAGCATGGTGGGGTTGACCGTGTGGCTCATCGTCGCGGCGGCCATCTGGGAGATCGAGCCCAGCTGAGCCAGGGTCTCCTCCACCGTGTCCGCTCTGATCTCGGCGCCGAGAGCCTCGCCGACGCTGTCGAGGAAGGCCTGCTGGGCTGGATGCAACCGGGTCGGCCACGTGTGGGAGCCGAGATTGGCGATGGCGCGGGCCAACTCGGTCACGGCATTGTCGTCATTGCGCATCGATCCGTGACCGGCCCGGCCCTGGGCGATCAGCTTCAGCCAGGCCAGTCCCTTCTCGGCGGTTTGAATCAGGTAGAGCCGTTGCTGGTTGACAGTGATGGAGAAACCCCCGACCTCGCCGATGGCTTGGGTGCAGTCTGAGATAAGTTCCGGATGGGTGCGGGCCAGCCAGACCGATCCCATCGGACCGCCAGATTCCTCGTCGGCGGTGAAGACCAGGCGGATAGGGCGTCGCGGTGCGCGGCCAGAGCGTACTCGTTCTCTGACAACAGCCAACACCACGGCATCGAAGTCTTTCATGTCGATGGCGCCGCGGCCCCAGACGAACCCGTCCTTGACCTCGCCGGAGAAGGGGTGGACAGACCATTCACTGGCGATGGCTGGAACAACATCCGTGTGTCCATGGATCAGGAGCGGAGG
>WRFP01000202.1 GCA_009778725.1 Propionibacteriaceae bacterium | reverse complement strand
CGGCCTGGGCCAAACCTTCACAGTCGGCCCCGACGGCACCACCGACACCACCCCCGCACCCCCACCCCCACGACACCCAAAAACCAACACCATTGTCCTGACACCCCAACATCACCCCTGTCCCGATCGACCACCAACCCGCACAGACACCAGACCAACCGGAACCAGCCCACCACCACAAAACCCCTAAGCACAACACCCCTACCCCTTTTCAGATTCACGGATCATCTGTCGAAGCACCGTCCTTGAGGAATTGCCTGGAAAGCTACTTTGTACTTCAGACTCCCTCAGACTTGCCACCCCAACCATCCACAGCCTCTGGGTTGATCCTCGACAGCCTTCCATCCATCAACGTGGAGGTCGGAGGACGGCCCCTGGCTGAGATTCTGCGGCCCGCGTACACAAGTGTTGACGGGCGAGCCAGAACCACATGAACGACTCCTTGGCGTGCTCACCGCGCTGGGCGCCTGTGAGGCTCAGTTGATAGTTCAGATGCCTGAGGACTGAACGGTCTCAAGCACCTTCGGCTCGCGGTATTGTCCTTCTCCGGCGTTGAGTCCAACAGCGCTGAGGAGCCCTGGGAATTTCGCTTCCATGAGCGTGTCTCGTCGGGTGATCTGGCGATGCTTACCCATGACTTCGGTGTGCATGAGGCCCGACTGTCTCAGGAACTTGAGATGATAGGACAGGGTTGACTTGGCTACATCGTAGGTCAGGTCGCCGCAAAACAGGGGCCCCTCAGCAGCAATTCGTTGAAGGATGTCACGCCGGATAGGATCGGACAACGCTGACAGGACTTGATCCAGAGTAATGTCATCTGCGTTCGGATGTAACAGTTGACGTGCAGGCATCAGTTTCCTCTCGGTGTCGATAAAGTGCATCCTACAGTGGGTGCCCCCCATCCTCGCGATGTTGGCGAACGTGGGAGGCCAGCATTTTGTCCAGCCGCTATTACTCGTCAAGAGCATGGCGGGGTTGTGATAATCTCCTTATAGATCGATGTTCGTCGAACTTAGGAATAATATGACTGAACACGCCTCCTGGGTCCTTGAGTCGTACTCACGAGGGGGTAGGAGTCTTTCAGCCGCCACTGACCGAGCAGGGGCGACGGCATGGACACCTGATACACGTTTGGTGGATGTCGGATGGAGCATCCAGAGCGTCTCGCCTGAGTCTCGCCGATCTCGCGACCCCCGGCCTCACGGTGGATCGGTGCTCTTGGCATGAATGACAAATCGTTCACATCTTCGATGCGCGGACCAGGTACGATCCGTCTGTTATCTTTTCTGACGCTGTTTGTCATTGGCACTGATACGTTCCTGGTCGCTCCCATGCTGCCGTTGCTGCGGACGATCACACATGTGAATATTGTCCAGTCAGGCTGGCTTGTATCCGCCTACGCTCTCGGCTACGCCATCAGCGCCCTGGTTGGCGGGCCGCTATCCGACCGGGCCGACCGGCGAATCATTTTGCTTGTTGGGCTCGCCGGGTTCGTGGTCTTCACCGCTGCCTGCGCGGCGACCTGGGATTTCTGGTCGTTGTTTATCGCACGGCTGCTCGCCGGAGCCGCCGCTGCGTTTGTTACCCCACAGATTTGGGCGGCTATCCCAGTACTCGTCTCGCCCAGTCAAATCATCAAGACCATGGGGGCGGCGACTGCTGGCTTGTCAATAGCGCAGGTGGCCGGTATTCCCATCGGGTCGCTGCTGTCCACCCTGGACTGGCGCTGGCCGTTCCTCGCCATCAGCGGGGCGGCGATGATCTTATTGATTGTCCTCGCGATCTTGTTCCCGCGCGTCCGTCCCGCCGGCGCTCCCCACGGGCACCTGTTCTCGCCATACCGCTCCGTCGCCTCCTCACGACCACTCGTCCTATCCCTGGTCGCCTATTTCATCTTCCAAACGGGCAACTTCACCGGCCTATCGTTCATCGCCACCTGGCTCGCCGAAGATTTCCACGCCACCCAGATCACCATCTCGATCACCATGATGATCATTGGGTGCGGCAACGCCATCGGCTCTCTGTTCGGCGCGCCGCTGATCCAACGGCTCGGCCCGGCCCGCTCGCTCATGACCGGCCTGATCTGCCTCGGTGGCTGCTATGTCGCCTGTTCAGTCGCCCCAGCGTTAGCAGTCGCCGTCGGGATTCTCACCTGCGCGATGCTCGTCGGTGGGTTCGTCTTCCCCGTCCTCATGAACCAACTCCAAGCCCAAACCGATGTCGCCCGAGGCACGGTATCGTCCCTGTCTAACACCGCCATGTACCTCGGAACCACCATCGCCGGAGCCGTCGGCGGCATCCTCATCGCTTCATTCCCTGGCTATACCGGAATCTCCGGTTTCATCACCGTCACTTTCGCTGTCGCACTCGTCGTCTATATGACATCAGGAGCATTGAAGACCAGCCGTGTCGATCATAAAAAACGTGAGAAGCCAACACACAAGATCCAATCCAAATACCGTCATTGATCGCATTGTTGTTACTGACGGCACGGGTTTCATTGGGGCAAACTTCGTTCACTGGCTTACGAACCACGCCGATTCCCCTATGAGAGACCTGAAACAGTGGCACTAACCCATTCGAATCAAGACAGTATCTCTGGGTGTGTCACCTACCCGGACGAAGGGAGTATCGAGGTCCTCCAGTTGAGGTCCTGAAGACAGATCGGCCAAGGTTGCCCCCTCCCACCGCCTTGGTCCAACGACACCGATGCGGATGAGTTCGCTGGCTTCGGCCTCGACAGAACGGTTGTGCCTTGCCACCGCTCGTTTCAAATCTTCGTACACTGCGTCATCCAGTTCGCGCACAATCAGTGTTGGCATGCGTGTCTCCTCCTGAATTGGTAGTGATAGTAATGCCAGTATTCCACGTCCGTGCCAACATCATCCCTGGGACTCGTCTGCCTCCGGCCCTATCGCACGGCTTCTTCCAGGGGATAGTCGGTGCCGGGGCGTGTGACGTGGGGGAGTTTTCGGGCGCCGTCGGGGAGGGGGATCGCTTTCAAGAGGGCTTGGGTGTACGGGTGGCGGGGGTCGGCCCAGACTTCTTCGGCTCGGCCTCGTTCGACGATTCGGCCTTTGTACATGACCAGGAGACGGTCGGCGATGAGGCGGACGACGGACAGATCGTGGGAAATGAACAACATACCTGCGCCCTCGGCAACGGTCAGGGAACTCATGATGTACGCAACCAGGGCCTGGGTGGAGGCGTCTAAGGATGAGATTGGCTCGTCGGCGACCAGGATGTCGGGGGCAGCGGCAAGGGCTCGGGCAGTGGCGATCCGTTGGCGTTGGCCGCCTGAAAAGCTGCGGGGGAATCGGGTGGCGTCCGAGGCGGACATTCCCACTCGTTCCAGCCATTGGGCGACGGTGGTCGGGCGGGCGGGATCGCGTGACGGCAGATTCGCAGTAGCACCGGGGACAGATCCGGTGGTATGAGATGGCGTACTCCCACTGCCCACGGTCCCCAAGCGTCGGCGCGCGGCGTCGAGGCCGTCCTGGATTTGGGGGCCGATCCGGCGGCGGGGGTTCAGGGAGGAACCCGGGTCCTGGAAGACCATCTGGATGCCGGTGGAGTCCTTGGCGCGTCCGCCGAGG
>WRFP01000201.1 GCA_009778725.1 Propionibacteriaceae bacterium | reverse complement strand
GTTCAACTCCCCGACCGTGACGGCCAAAGAGGTCGGCTTCAGACGTGCCCCCTGGCAGACATGACAGGGAATCTCCCGCATGTAGGCCGCGAATCTCTCCCGGCCCGAGTCCGTCTCAGCCTCATCGTGACGCCGCCGGATGTACGGGATGACACCCTCGTACTTGGTGGAAAAGGTCCGTACCCGCCCAAACCGGTTGCGGTGCCTGACGTAGACCGGATCGCCCACTCCGTACAGGATGACTCGACGATCCACCTCAGTGAGGTCCGCCCACGGCGTCGTCATCGAGAATCCCTCCGCCTCGGACAATGAGAACAGAACATGTTGATAGTAGCGGGCGATCGTGGGCGTCGCCCACACCGATATGGCGTTTTCGCTCAGACTCAGCCCCTCATCGGGGACGACAAGTTCCGGGTCGACTTCCATCGTCGTGCCCAGGCCGGAGCACGCGGGGCACGCCCCCCAGGGCCCGTTGAAAGAGAACTGCCGGGGCTCGAGCTCGTCGATGGAGATGTCGTGGCCGTTCGGGCAGGCCATCTTCTCCGAATACCGGCGTTGCCTGGTCGGCGAGTCTTCCGGTTGGTCGACGAAGTCCACTGACACCACCCCATTGGCCAGCTTCAACGCCGTCTCCACCGAGTCAGCCATGCGCTGGCGGGCATCCGGTTTGGCAGCCAGCCGGTCCACGACCACGTCGATATCGTGCTTTTTCTGCTTGTCAAGAACGGGAGGCTCGGTCACGGGGTAGACCTGCCCGTCCACCCGCACCCGAGCATAACCATTGGTCGCCAGTTCGGTGAAAACATCGCGGTATTCACCCTTGCGCCCGGTCACGATCGGGGCGAGGATCTGGAACCGCGTCCCCTCAGGCAGGTCGAGCAACCGGTCCACGATCTGCTGGGGTGTCTGGCGCGAGATCGGCTCACCGCAGTCCGGACAGTGCGGCACGCCGATCCGGGCAAACAGCAAGCGAAAATAGTCATAAATCTCGGTGATCGTCCCGACAGTGGACCTCGGATTGCGCGAGGTCGACTTCTGATCGATGGACACCGCCGGAGACAAGCCCTCGATGAAGTCGACTGCAGGCTTGTCCATCTGCCCGATGAACATCCGTGCGTAGGCGCTGAGCGACTCGACGTACCGGCGCTGTCCCTCGGCGAAAATGGTGTCGAAGGCCAACGATGATTTCCCGGAACCCGACAGACCGGTGAAAACGATCAACGCATCCCGCGGAAGGTCGAGGGACACATTGGCCAAATTGTGTTCTTTGGCTCCTTTGATGATCAACCGGTTCTGCACCAGGCTATCCTAGTGTCTCCCGTGAGGTTTCTCCCGCCATTTTCGAACATATGTCCAGTAATCGTGCTCGAATCCGTCCCGACCCCCGGCTGCACAGACGCCGGGACGGCAGCAGACAGGTCTTGATGAAATCAATATCCAATACTTGATGTCCGACTTGACTGAAATTTCTTGACACGATTCGCGCGCGGCAACCATTTACGCCTATGTTAGAAGCGTGAGGATAGGCAACCACATCATCGACTACCCGGACGATTGGCGTTGGGAACTCACAGCCGTCACCCAGAGACTGCTGGGTGACACCATCGCCCTGGGGGACAACGATTGGCAGGTCATCACCGGCCTGGGCAGTTGGTCGCGCGCGCACGTGGCCTCCCACCTGGCCCACCAAGCCGAGACCCTGGCGGAAATGGCCGACCAGATCACGCGGACCCATGAACCGATCACCTGGCGGGACATCCAGTCCGACGCCGATCTCAACGCGGGCGCACGTCGCAGCGCCGTCGGCCTGCAAGAAGCCCTCGACCAATCCTCCGCCACGCTGATGAACGCCTTCAACAAGATGGACGACCAGGCCTGGGCCACGACCATCCGGACCTCACAGGGAGCGCTTCCAGCATCGGTGCTGGTCCTGGACCGGCTCAACGAGGTCACCTTGCATCACATCGATCTTCGCCTGGGCTTCGACTTCGGCGATCTCAGCCCAGCCCTCACGCGTACCCTATTGCAATGGAACCTGTTCAGAGCCGCACCCCGCTTTGCCCAGGTGGAACTGACCATCGTCACCGACGAGTCCTTCTCGGCCACGGTCGGCCAGGGTGAAGCAGTCACAGTACGGGGCAACCAGACCAACCTGCTGGGCTGGCTGACCGGCCGCAAGAACTCGTCATCTGTCCTGGGCGCGGACGAACTCGACCTCGCCGGACCCGTCTGATCAGCCGTCGCTGCGCCGGGCTGAGACAACCAGACTCGCGACAGTCGTGACCGCCAGGGTGACGATGATCACCGCCAGCGACAGCCACAAAGGCACTTCGAAGCTCACGATGTTGTAGTGGTGCAGGGCGTGCAGGACCAGCTTGACCCCGATGAAGGCCAGGATGACCGACAACCCGACCGACAGGTAGATCAGCCGCTTGAGCATCCCCCCGATCAGGAAGTACAACTGTCTGAGCCCCATCAAGGCGAAGACATTGGCCGTGAAGACCAGGTACGCCTGCTGGGTCAACCCGTAGATGGCGGGAATCGAGTCGAGGGCGAACAGCAGATCCGTACTGCCCAGCGCGATGATGACCAGGAACATCGGCGTCATCAGGCGCAGCCCGTCGGTCTTGACCCGTACCTTGGTCCCGTGGAAGTCATCGGTGAAGTGGAAGGTTTTCTTCACCCACTTCATGGCGAGGTTGTCGGGCGCCTCTTCCTCGGTTTCGTCGCGGACATAGTCCCTCACCAGGGTCGCGGCCGTGTAGATCAGGAAGGCGCCGAAGAGGAAGAAGACCCACGCGAACCGGGCAATGACCGCTGCCCCGAGGGCGATGAAGACACCGCGGAAGACCAGGGCCAAGATGATGCCGACCATCAGGGCGTACTGCTGGAGATGACGCGGAACCTTCATCTTGGCCATGATGATGATGAAAATGAACAGGTTGTCAATTGACAATGAGTATTCGGTCAGCCATCCGGCGACGAACTCACCGCCGTACCGCACACCCCACTTGAGCCAGACGAATCCGGCGAAAAGCAGGGCCAAGAGGACATAGATGGTGATCGCAATCGTGCATTCCCGCGTCGATGGTTCATGGGGTTTGCGGCCGATGACAAAAACGTCGAAAACCAGGACTGCGACCAGAATCACCAATGTGACGATCCATGTGACGTCAGTGACGTGCATGAGATCCTTTCTCGACGGTCGTAGCCGAGAGCTATTTTACTCTATCCGCCGCACGGGGCTGGACCCCTCTGACCTGCTATTTCATGCCTTCCACCATGGAGCGGTATTCCTTCTTCAGGTCGGCCACCTCGTCGCGCAGGCGGGCGGCGACCTCGAACCGCAGGTCGGCCGCGGCCGCGTGCATCCGCTCGGTCAGTTCCGAGATCAGATCGGCCAGTTCGCCCTGGGCGATGTTGGCCGGCCTGGTCAGCGTCGGTTCGTCAGCCAGGACAACGCCCTGTGTGCGCCGCGTGGAACGGTTGCCGATCGTGTCGGCATCCTCGCGGGCCAGCATCTCGGTGATGTCGGAGATCCGCTTGCGCAGCGGCTGCGGGTCGATCCCGTGGGAGGTGTTGTACGCGACCTGCTTGGCCCGGCGGCGGTTGGTCTCCGAGATCGCCTTGCGCATGGATTCGGTCATGGTG
>WRFP01000200.1 GCA_009778725.1 Propionibacteriaceae bacterium | reverse complement strand
GGGGCTCAGGCGTCACCTCGGAATGATGGTGCCGACCCCGGTCCAGGCCGCCATGACGGCCCTGCTGGGCGATCAGACCCACGTCGACGAACAACGGGCACGCTACCTCGCCCGCCGGGCAATCATGTCGGAAGCCCTTGTCAATGCCGGATTCAGGATCGATCACTCGGAGGGCGGACTGTACCTGTGGGCCACGCGTGGTGAGAACTGCCGCGCCACCTCACACTGGCTGGCCGAGCGGGGGATCATCGTCGCGCCGGGAGATTTTTACGGTGAGGCCGGAACCAGTCACGTACGCATCGCCATGACCGCCACCGACGAGCGCATCGCCGCCGCCGCTGGCCGGTTGTGAGATCGGTGGGCTGGGGAAATCTATGTGCTAATGTGAGGCACACAATTCAATACCTGCCCAGGCAGGGGAAGTCGGTCCAATTCCGACACTGACCCGCAACGGTAGATCAGCAGACAATGCCGATGAGTCCGGATACCTGTTTGGGAAGGAGCGTTTCCTACCACCGAGGTCTGTGGAGGAATGTCTGAAGCAGACCAGCTTTTTGTGATGTTCCTTTTTCGGATCGCTCACAGAAAGTCTATCGATGAAAATACCCTCCAGAGCAGTCGGGTTAATGGCTGCTCTTTCTCTTTGCTTATTTGGCTTATCCGCATCTTTTCCGGCTCAGGCGGCGAGCACAGTGGTGCTCGGTGCCGCGTGTCAGCCTGGTCAGGGTGTGACTGTTGCAGTCGACAATGAATCTGTTGTCGACGTACGGTGTGCGCCGGGGGCCGACGGCACCATCATGCAAGCTTTCCAGGCCGCCGGATTCGATGTCGGTCTGGGCGACTATGGCATGGTGGCCTCCATTGACGGCCTCGACCTGCCGACCGTCTACCCCGAAGGCTGGTGGGTCTTGTACACCTCGACGACCACGGGCACAGCCTCTGGGACCGCCAGCCCCACATGGGTTTTCGCACAAGTCGGGGCTGACAACGGGCCCGTGTCCACCGACCAGGCGTACCTGTTCAAGGCCGTGGAGTCCTGGAATGCGGATACCTCCGCTGACAAGGTGGTTCCCGCCCTGGCGAACCTCAGCACCGGGGATGTCGCTCTGCCTGCCACGCCCGCCACCACTCATGGTTCGGCCAACGCGGGGCTCGCGGCGGCCTGGATCGCCTCTCAGCTGGCCGCCAGTGATGATGTCATGGGCTCCGGCTCGTCCACAGACTGGGGTCTGACGATCGATGCTCTGTTCGCTCTGGCCTCCGCCGGGGTGGGCGAGGAGCAGATAGCAGCCACCGCCGCCAAGATCAACGCGTCCGGGATTTCATATATCGGGACGTCGGCCTCCCTGGGGACGTCGTGGCCGGCAGTGGCCAAGACGGCTCTCGCGCTGGAGGTGGCCGGTCTCGACCCGGCCGCGATGCCAGTGTCCGGCGGTACTCGCAACCTGCTCGCCGATCTCAGATCGGTCCTCAACGCGGATGGTTCCTTCGGGGCCTCGGACAACATCTTCTCCCATGCCCTGGCGCTGCTGGCTCTGGCCAGGAGTACGGGCGGGGTGCCGCCGATGGCCACGAACTGGCTGCTCGCCCAGCAGTGCACGGATGGGACATCCGCGAATGTCGGCTCCTTCGGCTGGTCGCGCGACTGTAGTTCTCCCGACTCCGATTCCTCAGCCATGGATGTCCAGGCACTGAGGGCGGCGGGTGTCGCCGATGACTCAGCGCCGATGATCGCTGCCCAAGCCTGGCTGGCATCTCAGCAAGACCCGTCGGGTGGTGTGGCCAGTTTCGGCACCTTGAATACCAACAGTGCGGGCCTGCTCGCCCAGGCCTACTACAGTGATTCCGCCATCGCGGGACCGGCGGCAACCTTCATCGGGAACCACCAGATCACCTGCAGCACTGTCGCCTCCGATGCGGCAGATCTGACTCTGGCGGATCTGGGAGCCATCTCGTACGATCAGGCGGGGTTCGACTCCGCCGTGGCCCAGGGTCTGACAGCCTCAGCCACCGGGCAGTTCTTGCGTGCCAGCGTCCAGGCAGTCCTGGGATTGGGCGGTCCAGACTTCGGAACCCTCAGCGCCCTGGGTGCCAGTACGGGACTGCCGTCGCTAACGTGTACACCGGCCACGCCGACGCCGACCCCGGGAACATCCCCGAACCCGACCCCGACACCGACTGCTGGGACTTCCCCAAGTCCGACCCCGACACCGACTTCAGGGATGTCTCCAAGTCCGACGCCGACATCCGGGCCGGACACGTCCACGACTGAGACGACGGGACCTGATCAGGGATCGTCGGTACCAGATGGGTCGGTAACTTCCGGCCAGCCCACCACACCAGTTGCAAGCCTGACTCCGGGCACGGTTGCCAAGCCGCCGCCGCTGTCTCCCGTCAAGGGCACGCCGGATCCGGGGTCAGCCGGTTCCTCCTCGTCGGTCAAGGCGCCGACAGGTGGTTCCGTGTCGTCACCTGGTGCTTCGGCAGCAGCTCCGCTGCTCCTGCTCGCTGCAGGATGTGTTGTCCTGGGAGCGGCACTCTGGCGTCGATCGGTGATGTCCCGGTGAGACTTCCCCTGCTGACACTGGTGGCGGCCATGGCTGTGGCCGCCACCAGTTCTGCCGTCCCCCAAGCGGTCACTGTGTCGAACGACAGACCCGTTCACGTCGTAGCCCTGGCCTCGGTCAGTGCGCGGTCAGGGGCCTGTAACTCAGGGGATGCGAATGCCGTCACCGTGGTGATCGACTACCAGGGCTTGGGGGGCGGGACACAACAGACCTGTGTCTCCAACCTGGCGAGCGGGGCCACCGCGCTGGACGCATTGAGGGCCGCAGGGGCATCTGTTCAGGGGACGGCCAAGGATGGGCTGAGCTTTGTCTGCCGGATCAATTCCCGGCCAGGCACCAGTGAGCAATTGACGTTGCCCAACGGCCAGAGCTATGTCGAGTCCTGCGTCAACACCCCTCCGGCAGGCGCGTACTGGTCGTACTGGTGGGCAGGACAAGGCACATCGTGGACGTACTCCACTGAAGGTTCCGCGACCCGGACCGTCACATTCGGGGAGTACGACGGGTGGTCCTTCGCGCTGGGCGCCGGATTCGGCAAGGCTCCGCCCCCGCGAGTGACACCATCGGCGTGGGCACCGGCACCCGCACCAGCCACGACTGCGCCTCCGGCGCCTCCACCAGCCACACCGTCGGTTCCACAACCGGCACCCGCCGCCACAGACGGCCCGGCACAGCCCCCGCTTGCTTCACAGTCGGGATCGGTCAGTCACACCGCACAGACATCCACCACTCAGCCGTCGGACACCGACCCGGCAGACACGACAGCCCCCGATCCCTCGGACGGCGTGACCACACCTGATCAGGACCCATCGTCCAGCCCATCGGCGTCCCCCCTTCCTGCTCAACCATCCGCCATTGCCTCCCCGGATCCCCCACCCTATGCGGGCTCATCCGCGTGGTGGGGCGCGGCCATCGGGGTGGGGCTGATCGTCGTGATCGCCGGTGCGGCGACCTGGATCTGGTTGCGAAAGCGCCAGGGCACGTCATGACCTGCTCTCCATTCTTGAATCGGCAATGATCGTGGGTGGAGCACGCACGAGAGAACCTGGTGTCCGGTTAGGGCCAAGTCCCGAATTTACTGACAAAGTGACCCGGTTCT
>WRFP01000199.1 GCA_009778725.1 Propionibacteriaceae bacterium | reverse complement strand
TGTCTACCGGACGCGGGTGTGGCAACTGCCGGAAGGCGGCCGGGAAGCCAAGGGCGGCCATGTCGCCGGGCTGCTCAGCTTCGCGCCGGATGAGAAGATCGCCCAGGTGCTGACGTTGGCGACTTACCAGGACGCGCGCTACCTGCTTTTGGCCACCCGCAAGGGCCTGGTCAAGAAGACAGAGTTGAGCCAGTACGATTCCGCGCGCCAGACTGGGTTGATCGCCGTCAACTTCCGCGACGAGGATGACGAACTGATCGGCGCCGGGCTGTGCGACGCGACCGACGACGTACTGCTGATATCGCGCAAGGGCCAGGCGATCCGCTTCACCGCCGACGACGAACAACTGCGACCGATGGGCCGGGCGACCTCTGGAGTCACGGGCATGCGCTTCCGTGACGACGACTGCCTGCTCTCGATGGCCGTGATCGGATCGGGTTCTGGTGAAGAGGACCTGTTCGTGTTCACGGTGACCGACGGCGGGTTCGCCAAGCGGACGACTGTGGCTGAATACCGCCAGCAGGGACGCGGGGGACTGGGTATGCGGGCCATGAAATTGAACGAGGATCGCGGCCAGTTGGTCGGCGGTCTGATCGTCGGCGAGACCGACGAAGTCATCGCGATCAAGACCTCGGGACAGATCATCCGGGTCAGCGTGGCCGATGTTGCGGTCAAGGGTCGTGATACCATGGGCGTGAAATTTGTTGGTTTGCGTGGCGACGACCAGGTTGCTGTGATTGCACAATATCCCGACACGGGAGATGACTCTCAAGAGGCTGAGCAATCAGATTCTTCCGAAGAAGAAGACGGCACGCCGGCCAATGATGAGGTGGAAGGCCGGGAGAACCCTGAAGACATGCCCAGAAGGCAGTTTGGGGGAGACGACCCAGGCCTGAATCGGGTAGAGTCATGATGAATGCGTCTGCGAGTGTGGGAGTTGGTCCGCAAGCGGGGATCCGCATCCTGGAAAACAGTGTTTTACGAGCGAGAACGGGAGCGTGACGATGACGGATGTTGAACGGGTTGACCCGTCGACTGCCGACCGTCCGCCGCAGGACCCCAAACCCAGCGTCGGAAAGAGCATTGTCGCCAGTCTGAAGAATCGCGGGCAGCGGCTGAAAGCTCAGTTGACGGCGCCCGCCTCGGCGCCCACCGATTCCGTACTTCCTATGAGCCCACAATCGATGACGACTGGCCTGACGAGTCCTTCACCGGTGTCCCTGGCCGATTTTCAAGCCACTCCGGGCGCGCCCATGACCCCGAGCGCGCCTAACACCCAGGGCGCGCCCGTGACCCAGGATGCGCCCTCCACCCTGGGCGCACCTGAAACGCAGGGCGCGCCCACCTCCCCCGCTGCTTCTGGTGAGACGCAGCCACCTGCCGCCCAGGCCGTACCCGGAAATGAAAATCCTGGGACAGGGTCCACGTCCACACCCCCTGTGCTAGAAATGACCATGCCCACACCAACTCTGACTCCGCCGAGCGTATCTGCACCGAGTGTGGCTGCTCCGAGCCTTCCACCACCCACCGTCCCCGTGCCCATGACACCCCCGCCAGTCGGCCCCCCGCCGGGATACGTGGGGTCGGTCGCCGGCGGCGCCGTCCAGTTGTCTGGGCAGATTCCCAAGGCGGCACCGGTGAAATCTGCCGCGCGCCCCAAGCCCGGCCGGCAGAGCCGTCGGGCCCGGCTGCGAGTGTCCCGCGTCGACCCCTGGTCGGTGATGAAGACAGCTTTGCTGTTCTCGGTGGCTGCATGGATCATCTTCATCGTCGCCACATGGGTTGTTTTCACGGTTTTGGACATGACCGGGTTGTACGACGCGATCAACTCCACGGTGGCCCAGGTTTTCGCCTCGCCCGACCAGACGAGCACCTTCAACATCAAGAAGTACATCAACACCACTCGTGCGACAGCCATTGCGGCTTTGGTGGGTGCGGTCAACGTCATCATCATGACAGCCCTGGCGACGATCTTCGCCTTCCTCTACAACCTGTCCGCCATTGTCATGGGCGGTATCGAAGTCACGATGGCTGAGGACTGATCGTTTCAGTACCAGGTTCGTTTGTTCCAGGTTCGGCCGTTCCCTGTTCGTTCGCGAAGAAATCCTGGACGATGTCGCGCTCGTCCATCGGGTAGTCGACTCCCCAGATTTCCTCCCAGATCACGCTGCCCTTGCCGACCAGCAGTACGAGGTCGTGCGGCTGGGCCCGGCGCAACATGGCCGGAATCGCCTGGTGACGGTCGCGGATCACCTCGTACGTGCCGTGCCCGCCCGCCCGTTCGATGCCGGTGGCGATGTCGGCGATGATCTGGTCGGGGTCGTCGGATCGGGGGCTGGCATCGGCCAGGATGGTGTACGCCGACTCCCGGGCGAGGATTTCCCCGCAATCGAATCGGCGTACTGAAGAACGATCGCCCTCCAGGCCGAAGACGGTCAGGATCCGGCGCGGCGAGTAGGCTTTCACCGCCTCGAACAGGGCCGCCAAGGAGATTTGGTTGTGGGCGAAATCGATCAGGATCGTGTACGGCGCGGGGATGTCGAGCATCTCCGTACGGCCGGGAACTCGCGCCTTGGCCAAGCCTGATTTGCAGGCTGACAAGGGAATTCCCAGGATATCTGCCACGGCGATCGCCGCCAGGGCATTGGAGATGTTGTAACTTCCCGGCAGGTGGATCGTGAACTCGCCGGTCGCTGTGGGGGTCCGGCAGGTGAAGGTGGTCTGGAAGGTGTCGGAATCGTAGGAGACGTTGGTCGACACGCCCTGGTACGTGGAGTGGGTCGCGAAGCCGTAGGTACGGATAGGGCAGACGACCCCGGCGACGATCTGGGTGTAGAGGGCGGCATCCCGGTTCACCACAGTAACGTCGCTTTGTGAGAAGATGCGCTTCTTGCACATGAAATACTCGGTGAAATTGGCGTGTTCTGTTGCGGAGATGTGGTCGCGGGCGATGTTGGTGTAGACGCCGACGTCGAAGTGGATGCCGGCGGTACGGTGCATGGCGAACCCCTGGCTGCTGGCTTCGAGGATGGCGATGTCAACCCCCTCGTCGACCATCCCGGCCATCATGCGGTGCAACTCGTAGGACTGGGGGGTCGTGTTGTGGAGCTTCACGAACGTACTGCCGTAGTAGGCACCGGTAGAACCGATCAGGCCGACTTTCTTGCCAGCGGCTTCGCAGACAGCCTTGATCATGTAGGAAACTGTTGTTTTTCCTTTGGTTCCGGTGATCGCGACGACGGTCATCTTGCGGTCGGGGAAGTCGAAGAGCCGCTGGCTCATCAGGGCCAGGGCGTAGTGGGAATCGTCCACCCGGACCACTGTCACGTCGGTCCCGTAGTCGGGTTCCTCGGGCCAGCGCTCGACGACGAACTGGCGTACTCCCCTGGCGTAGGCGTCGGCGATGTAGAGGTGGCCGTCGACGTGGCGGCCGGGCAGGGCCACGAAGACCTTCCCGGGCGCCCCCTGGGAGGAGTCGTAGACGATGTCGTCGACAAGGGTCTGCGGATCTCCGAGGAGGAATTCCGACGACAACCCCTGTGTCAGGGCCGCCAGTGTGATCGTCATGTGGTACCTACTAGTGTGCGAGAGGGAAACCCAGGGCAAAGGTCGTGCCGTGGCTGGACGTGGACTCCAGACGGATTTCGCCGCCGAAGCGGTGGGCCACTTCCGA
>WRFP01000198.1 GCA_009778725.1 Propionibacteriaceae bacterium | reverse complement strand
GAAGAAATGGTGGGTCGAGCGTACTGGCCCCAAGACGTGGATCGGGCACAGCCCGAGGGGTTCAACCGTCGTCATGGCACCCACTGATGCCGACGTGCCGGGAGCATTCACCCCCGGCGAACTGCTCAAGCTGGCGCTGGCCGGTTGTGCCGGTATGTCCAGCGAAGGCCCGGCTGTTCGGCGTCTGGGGTCAGACTTCGCCGCCACGATCATTGTCGACAGTACGGACCACCCAACGCAGGACCGCTACGAGTCGTTCACGGAGCACATCCAGCTCGACGCGTCCGCACTCGACGAAGCTGGGCGTGCGGCGCTGGTGGCCACCATGACGCGGGCCATCGAAAGGTCGTGCACGATCGGCTTGACACTGCGCCACGGGGCGATCGCCACGGTGCGAATTGAGGACACACCCAGCCGATGACCACTCCCCTGATCGATGAACGAACCCACGTGGCAACCATGACGCCGCCGCCGTGGGCCACAATCGTCTGGAATGACGAGGTCAACCTCATGAGTTATGTCACGCACGTGTTCATGAAGTACTTTGGCTACCCACGCCTGAAGGCCGAGGAGCTCATGTTGCAGGTGCACCACCAGGGCCGTGCCACCGTCTCCTGGGGCGAGCGCGAGCAGATGGAGCGGGATGTCACAGCCATGCAAAGTTACGGCTTATGGGCTAGCTTGGAGCGTACCTGATGCCGGCGTTTTCTCGCCGCGACAGCACATTGCAGACCCTCTTTGACAGTGACGAACTGACGGTTTTAGGCATGCTGGTCGGCGAATTGATCGAATTACTCAGTCCGCTGTGCCCGCACACCAGCGACGAGATTTTCACCGAACCACCGCCCTTCTGGCGCCAGGATCCGGCGCTCAACCGCCTGTTTCCCGACGCCTACGCAGACGACGAGGCAGCCAGCGCCGAATTTTCGCGCTACACGATGGCCGATCAGACACTCGCCAAGACCGACGCCGCCAACCTGGTGCTCACCGACCTTGGAGCCGCCGAAGACGGCCTGGTCAGCGTGCCACCTGACCACATCGAAGCCTGGCTGATCACGCTGACAAACCTACGGCTGGTGCTCGCCGAGCGAATGGGCATCGACAACATCGCAGAAGCCAACAGCATGGACCACCCGACAGCAGCGGTGTACACATGGTGTGGACTGATACTCGACAGTATGGTGCAACTGCTGTGAGCAGGCAGGTACGGTCGCCAGCCATCGTCAAGACGCAATAACAGTGTGTGACGAACTCAGCGGGTAGAGAGGCACGTCGGATATGCCCGTACTTTTGTTTGATTACACCTGCTCTGATAGGGGACTTATGTGAGAGCAGAGGGTTGAACCCGGAGTGAACTCTCCACGAACGCAACCAAGTGGTCGTCACGGCTCACCAAGGTGCACTGATGGTTCTGGTTGATGTCTGTGCTCCTTCCTATACTGGCAATTATGGACGGCGTCCACGTTGAGATTGAAGAGGGTTTCCCCGACCTGACCGTGATCGTCCGGTGCCCGAAGAACGGGCCGGAGGTTGCGGCGCTGCTGGCGTGCCTGCGCGACGATGGGGGGAAGTTGCCCGGGGTCAAGGATGGGGTGACCCATCTGATCGATTGCCGGGACGTGCTCTATTTCGAGTCCGTGGACAAGCGCAGCTTCATCTACACGGCGACCCAGGTGTACGAGACCCCGCTCAGGCTGTATCAGATCGAGGAGCGCCTGACTGAGACCGGGTTCTTCCGCAGTTCGAAATCACAGATCGTCAACCTTGCCGAGATCACGGCTTTGTGCCCCGATTTCGCCGGGCGCATGGAGGTCGTGCTGAGCAATGGGGAGCGGATCATCATCTCCCGGCATTATGCCCGGGCATTGAAAGAAAGGTTGGCTTTGCGATGAGCAGAGTGGTCGAGGTGGTCATGTCGGCCAAGACGCTGGCAGCGATGGTGTTCTCCGGTCTGATGGTGCTGTACCTGATCGGCGGTGCCCTTGTCACACCGGTTTTCGGGGTCTCGTTCAACTACACGGTCCCCTTCATTTTCGTCATCGAAGGTCTGGTGGTGTCCGTTCTGATCTCAGTGGTCTGGACTTGGTTGTTCGGCGATCAAACTCACTCCACGACGCGGTATTTTCCCCGTCTGGTGATCTTCTGCCTGGCCATGGCGGTGATGCTGACGCTGAGTGTTCTGGTCTTCTTCGGCTGGCACACCGACTGGGCGAAACTGTGGTGGATCGTGATGGCCTGCGTGATGGCCGGCATCGTCGTCGTGTCGGTCATTGCCGAGGCGTACTTCCGCAGGACCGGTCGGCGCTACACGCAAATCCTCCAAGCCCGCAAGGTGACCCAGTCCGATCAGGGGAGTGTGTGACAGAAGGCGTACGGGCGTACGGAGGCCTACTCGATGAACTCGTCCGGGGACGTTGAGACGCAACAAGCACCGATGCGCGAATGGGAACACGATGGGACACTGAGATCATGGGAGTCGAGGCAACCAGAACCGCGATAGTCACTATCGGATTTCACATCACATCGCCGTACCCTTGAATTCCAGGCTCAGGTTGTGATAGCAAGTGAGTCATGAATCTTTCAGACGCGAAAGGGCGGCAGACATGACGGTACGAGGCGAATTCACAGTCGCGGCATGGAATGAGGAAAACCTCAGTTACTTTCCTGCAGGCATGCCTGTTGCGAAGGCGTCCATCGTTTTCGAGGCAACCGGGGAAGTCAGCGGCAGACTGACGGTCGAGTACCTCCTGCAGTACTCGGTCCAGGACACGGTCAATCCGCACAATTCTCAGGCGACCTACACCGGGTACATGTTCCTTGACGGCTCGATCGGTGGGAAGACCGGCACAGTCGTGATCGAGGACCGGGGGAGCTACACGCAGACTGGCCCCGCCAGTGTCCTGCGCATCAAGCCTGGCACCGGCACCGGTGAACTCGCCGGGGTGACCGGCACAGGCAAGTACGGCATGAACGACGGGAAAATGATCATCGAGTTCGATCTGGACTAGTGTCCTGAGACACCGGTGTGAGCAGGTCTTTCGTGCTGAGTGACACCGCGGCACCCCGACTGGCACCCCCAGCCACCCCATTTTTCTGCGCTGACAAGTCGTGATATCAGTGGTAATGATCCCGTCCCTCTGGTGTCCATATTGACGTTGGGCTATGCCCCGTCAGCTAGACTCGTGGCCGTGCGTGGAGAATACAAAGTACCGGGTGGCAAACTCGTCACCATCACCCTTGACGACCAGGATGGAAAGATCGCCAATGCCCATGTGGCGGGGGATTTTTTCCTTGAACCCGATGAGGCGCTCGACCGGATCAATGCAGCCGTGAATGGCCTGCCACTCACCACCCGGGTGGGGGAGATTGCCCAGGCTGTCGATGCCAAGCTGCTGCCGGACGACACTCTGGTCGGTTTCACCTCTCGTGACGTGGGCTTCGCTGTCCGGCGAGCCGTCGGGGCGTCGACCAGGTGGGAAGACCATGCTTTCGAGTTGATCGAGGACGGACCCCGCAGTCCGTACATGCAGATGGCGTTGGACCAGGTCTACGCCGAGGCACTGTCCCAGGGCACGCGTGGCCCGACCCTGCGAATCTGGGAGTGGGGGGCTCCGGCCGTGGTCATCGGGTCCTACCAGTCGGTCATCAACGAGGTCGATCCTGAGGGCGCCGCCAAGCATGGGATCACGGTGGTACGCCGGGTGTCCGGTGGAGGG
>WRFP01000197.1 GCA_009778725.1 Propionibacteriaceae bacterium | reverse complement strand
TCTGTGGGACGCCCTGTGGCTGACTGTCGCCTTCTTGTCGACCTCGCTGGCTGTGCTGTCGGTGGCGGTGTTCGCTTTCGGTTTGTCCGGGTCGGTGTTCGGGCTGGCCCGCCAGAGCTACATCACCGAGGCGATCCCGATGAGGTTCCGCGCCCGGGCCCTGTCGAGTTTGGGCGGGACCTTCCGTATCGGCGGTTTCCTGGGTCCTCTGGCCGGTGCCTGGGTCATCGCCTCGTGGAACCTCCAGGCGGCGTACGGCTTCGCAGCGATCATGAGCCTGTTCGCGGCCGGGGTGACCATGTCCTTGCCCGATCTGCCCGTCGAAGTGCAAACACGACGGCAAGGCACCGGAGAGGGGCCGAAGCTGTTCACCATCCTGCGGGCGCATGTGCGTACCCTGCTCACCCTGGGTGTGGGTGTCCTGGGCGTGGGACTGGTCAGAGCAGTCCGGCAAACTGTCTTGCCGCTGTGGTGTGAATCGCTGGGGCTGGACCCCTCCCACACTTCGCTGATCTACGCTGTGTCGATGGGTATCGATATGAGCCTGTTCTTCTTCGGGGGCTTCATCATGGACCGTTTCGGGCGGATGTGGGTGGCCGTCCCGAGCCTGACCATTCTGGGAATCGGGCTGGCGTCGTTGGCTCTGGCCCATTCCGCGATCTGGGTCATCGTGGTCGCCTGCGTGCTCGGCTTGGGCAACGGGATCGGATCGGGCATCGTGATGACCCTGGGATCCGATGCTTCCCCGGATGTCGGACGGGCCCAGTTCCTCTCCGGGTGGAGGCTGTTGGGAGACACTGGCAATGCTCTTGGTCCGCTCCTGCTTTCGGCTGTCACGACTTTGTTCACACTGGCTGCCGCCACAGTATCTTTAGGGGCTGTGGCGGTCGTGGCCGCGGGGTGGCTGGGCTACTGGATCCGCAACTCATCGGCCGGAAGTACGCACATAAAAGCCAAGGAAACATGATTTGGTCGTGAGCCGCGTACTGCCTGCTTTTCGGCCAGAGGAAGAGACGTTTTAGTTTAGGGACGGTCTTCGGCGCGCTGGATGAGGGCTAAAGTTAGCTGCGTGGAAAACCTGGTATGGATTGACTGTGAGATGACCGGCCTGGATTTGAGCAAGGATGCCCTGATCGAAGTGGCCGTCCTTGTCACCGACGCGAACCTGAGTGTGCTGGGAGACGGAGTCGATGTCATCATCGCACCACCGCCCGGAGCGCTGGACCACATGAGCGATGTCGTGACCCAGATGCATTCGACCTCCGGCCTGATCGACATCGTGTCATCGGGGATGACACTGGCCGAAGCCGAGGAGCAGGTGATGGCATACGTGCGCGCCCACGTCGCCGAACCGGACAAAGCCCCTCTGGCAGGCAACAGCATCGGTACGGACAGGGCATTCCTGGCCCGGGACATGCCGATCCTGGAAGGTTACCTTCACTACCGCAACATCGATGTGTCGAGCATCAAAGAACTCGTACGCCGGTGGTATCCGAGGACCTTCTTCGCGGCTCCCGAGAAGCGCGGCAACCACCGCGCACTGGGCGACATCCAGGACTCCATCAACGAACTACGGTACTATCGTGAAACCGTGTTCGTCCCCGAACCTGGGCTGTCGAGGGACGAGGCCCGCCGTGTCGCGGGCAGGTACGCTGCCGCATTCTCAGCGACACCACAGGGCCGTACTGTTAATAATGGAGCCTGAGGCTCAGCGCTTGGGCATGTCCCGCGTGCCGAGGATGAAACTCACCGCCGCGTCGACGTGAGCCTTGGTGGAGTCGATGAGCGGGATGCGGGTGTCTTTCTGGCTCATGATGAGCGGCAGTTCCGTACACCCCAGAATGACTGCGTCGGCGCCCTCGTGGGAGAGCCGTTGGGCCACATCCAGCAACTGACTGCGGGATTCGTCTAGGAATATCCCCTGGGTCAGTTCGTCGAACACGCAGGCGTCCGTGAAGTCGATGTCGTCCTGGCTGGCGATCACCGGATGAATGCCGTGGCGGCGCAGCCGGTCGGAGTAGAAGCCGTCCTCCATGGTCCACTTCGCCCCCATGATGCCCAAGGCTGTGAAACCCTGCTCGGCGGCTACCAAGGCCACGGCGTCGGCGATGTGGATCAGCGGAATGTCGACCGCCTGCTCGACCATGGGTGCGACCTTGTGCATCAGATTCGCGCAGATCATGATGGCCTCGGCGCCGGCCTGCTGGAGCAGGCGGGCCTCCTTGATGTAGAGTTCGGCGGCGCCATCCCAGTTTTCTGACACCTGGAAATCGCGTACTTGTTGGAAATTCAAAGACCTCAGGATCATCGACGCGGATGAATGCCCGCCCAATTCATCGGCCACCGCCTTGTTGATCCCCATGTAATAGTCGACTGTGGAGTGATAGCTCGTGCCCCCGATCAGGCCCAGTGTTCGCATGTTCATGCAGACAGTGTTCCACCGACACACAACATTATAAATACCTCATGTGCTAAGTGGTATTATAAACTATTCTTATGCTGCTTGATCCACGCAGGGTTCTCATCCTCAAAGACGTTATCGAGGCCACATCGATCTCTGGTGCGGCTCGTGTTCTGGGGTGGACTCAGCCCGCTGTCACCCACCATATCGGCGCCCTGGAACGATCGGTCGGCATGCCATTGCTCCTGCGCCGGTCGACCGGTGTGACACCCACCCAGGCCGGGAAAGCACTCTTGGCTCATGCGGATGCCATCGCCTCGCATCTGGCCGCCGCCGAAGCCGAACTGGAAGAGATGCGGCTGTGCAGGTCCGGGACAGTCCGCGTTGCCGCCTTCCCATCCGCCCTGGCCACGCTGATCCCCCACGCCATGACGCGAATCCACAAGGACTCCGGTCTGCACATCCGCCTGACCGAGGCCGAACCCGACGAGGCCATGAAGCTGCTGCACGACGACGATGTCGACGTGGCCATCGTGTTCAGTTACGCCGACACCCAGCTGACCGACATCAGCGAATCCTTCGACCGGCTGACCATCGCGATGGACCCGGTCGCCCTGCTCCTGCCTCCCACCCACCCTCTCGCCCACAAACAAGACCTACATCTGACCGACCTGGCCGACGACGCCTGGGTAGCAGGCTGCCCCCGCTGCCGCGAACACCTGGTCTCCATGGCCCACCGAGCCGGCTTCGAACCCAGGATCGACCACGAAACCGATGACTATGTTGTTGTACAGTCCCTTGTCAGCCAGGGATTGGCAGTTTCTGTTCTGCCTATGGTCGCCTTGGCCGCGTACCGCAATGAGGACGTGGTCGTACGCGACGCCCCCGAGCTAACCGGGCGCCGCATCGACGCCCTGTTCCGGCCCGGAGCAGATCGGGTGCCCAGCATCGCCGCCGTCCTGGGTGCGCTCACCAACGACGCTGTTTAAAGAAGACGCCTCCGAGGCTGACTCCCACCACCCGGCAAAACCAGTGTCTCGCCAGTACGAGGGGAGATGCGGGTGATGCGGTGTTAAACCCGAATGCACCGATCCATGGCTGCTGCGCGACCCTGTGGAGGCACGCTGGCTCGTCGGTCGGCGCTCAACAGACGTCCAGTCTGCCTTCACGCCACCCGCCGACCCAGCGTGCCTCCACAGTGTCGCTCGCGACGCCAGCAATCGGTGCATTCGGGTTAAACCTGAATGCACCGGTCGGGTTCAGTGTTTGGTGAAGAGTGGTTTGTTTTGAATGGTGATTGTTGGGTGTTTGTTGGGTGGGCGTGGGTGTGTCTCCGGTCTGTCCGGACTTTCCACTAGGTG
>WRFP01000196.1 GCA_009778725.1 Propionibacteriaceae bacterium | reverse complement strand
GATCGACGTCAACTACAACGTGATCCTGGCGTCGTACTATCCGGGGGAAGGGCTTCCACCGATCACGGCCATCCGAACGGTGTCACCCATCTTGCCCAATCTGTCCAAGGCCTATGCGGTCAACGACCTGGTCAACCAGATCCAGCACGGCTTGACGATCGGGCGGGCGACCAAGCGACTCGACCGGATCCGCAAAGACCGGCTTCCCTACCCGCGGTGGCTGGCAGCCTTGGCGGCTGGCGGGATTTCGATGAGCGTCCAGCTGTTCTACACGACGGCGCCGGTGATGCTGATCCTGGCCCTGATCACCGGGGTGTTGATCAATCGTTTCGTCTATTTACTCGGCACACGCGGCCTGCCGACCTTGTTCCAGCAGATTTTCGGCGGCTGGTTGATCGTGCTGATCGCGACGGGATTCTCCTGGCTCAACGCCCATCCGGCCCTGGATTTCCTCGGCTACATCAGTCCGACCACCATCGCCGTGGGGTGTGTGTTTCAGCTTGTTGCCGGGGCGAGGTTCGTGGCTGCGATCCAGGACGCCATCGATGGGTTCTACGTCACGGCCACCGCCCGTATCCTCGAAGTCGTCATGCTGACTGCCGGGTTGGTCATCGGTCTGGTCACGGGCTTGGATTTCGCTCGTCGGCTGGGACTGGCGGTGTACATCAGTTCCGACGCTCCCGTGGTCGGCTGGGTGCCCGCACAGTTCTTCGCAGCGGGGCTGACGGCGCTGTTCTGGGCGGTCAGCCGCTTCGCCAATCGCCGTACCATCGCGGTCACTCTCGTGGTCACCCTGGTCGGCTTCGCCACCCGCTGGCTGGTTCTCCAGATCGATGTGGGCCCGGTGGTGGCCGCCTTCGCCGGTCCGATGGTTGCGGCCCTGGTCGCGACGATCCTGGTGCGGCGGTTCTGGCAGATTCCCACCTTCGGCGTCATCAACGCCATGGGCGTCCCGTTCGTACCTGGATTGACTCTCTATTTGGGCTTGATCCAACTGGTCGGGTCGACTCTGACCGACCCCGATCCGTCCAAGGGCAGTGCGACGCTCGGCACAGCGGCGGCGATCGCCCTGGCTGTCTCGGCGGGCGCGAGTCTGGGGATCTTCTTCGGCCAACCCGTCTCCGAAAAACTGATGTTGATCCCACGCCCCTGGCAGCAACACAAGACGACAGCTGCGACCATCAGACCCGCCCGGGGCCGGCTCAGGCACGTGGGACAGGCGGCCCAGTCGGAACCCGAGGTGACCACGACTGGATCAGGCTCGCAACACCGCGTCAGCCAGGGTCCTAGTGGTTAGCAATCCGGCGCTTGTACGCTCTCATCGCGAAGACGTACGCGACTGCCATGATGCCCACGCACCAGGCCAGTGCAATCCAAATGTCATGGTTGACCGGCTGGCAGGCCAGCAGTGAGCGCAAAGCGTTGACGATCGGGGTGACGGGCTGATACTGCGCGAAAACCCTGACGACGGTGGGCATGGTGGAGGTCGGTACGAAGGCGGAGCTGATGAAGGGCAAGAAGATCAGCGGGTACGAAAAGGCGGACGCGCCGTCGATGGTCTTGGCCGACAGCCCGGCGATGGCTGCGATCCAGGTCAGGGCCAGGGTGAACAGGAGCAGGATGCCGGTCACGGCCAACCAGGACAAGACGCCCGCAGCGGATCGGAACCCCATGATCAGTCCGACCGCGATGATGACGACCAGGGAGATGGCGTTGGAAATCAGCGATGTCAACACGTGCCCCCACAAGACGGCAGAATGGGCGATCGGCATGGAGTGGAAGCGCTCGAAAATCCCCTTCTGGACATCGGTGAACAGCCGGAACGCGGTGTACGAGATGCCCGACGCGATGGAGATGAGCAGGATGCCCGGCAGAAGGTAGTTCACATAATTGTCAGTGCCAGTACGGATGGCTCCTCCGAAGACGTACACGAACAACAACATGAAGGCGATGGGCATGATGGTCACGGTGATGATGGTGTCCATGCTGCGGACAATGTGACGCAGGGAACGTCCCACCATCACCGACATGTCAGAAAAGAAATACTTAGCCTTCACTTCTTCTCCTCGCCGGCGATGATGTGAAGGAAGATTTCCTCCAGGCTCGGCTGTTTTTCGACCAATTCCGTCGTGGTGGCCGGAAAGAGCCGCTTCAGGTTCTCCACGGTGTCATGGGCGATGATCGTTCCCTGATGGAGGATGGCGACGTGGTCGGCCAGGTGCTCGGCCTCGTCGAGGTACTGCGTGGTGAGAAAGACGGTGGTGCCCTGGTCGGACAGGTCTGTGATCGTGTGCCACATGTCGAGGCGTCCCTGGGGATCCAGGCCCGTCGTCGGCTCGTCGAGGAAGATGACCGGCGGCGTGCCGATCAGGCTCATGGCCAGGTCGAGGCGGCGTTGCATGCCACCGGAATAGGTGCCTACTCGCCGGTCGGCGGCGTCCGTCAGACCGAAGCGGGCCAGCAGGCCGTCGGCGACTTGGCGCCAATCGGTCAGGTGGCGCAGCCGGGCGATCATTCGCATGTTCTCTCTCCCGGTCAGGATCTCATCGACTGCGGTGAACTGGCCGGTGAGGCTGATGGAGCGGCGCACCTGGCCCGCTTGGGTGACCACGTCGAAGCCGTTGACCTCCGCCGTGCCAGAATCGGGCTTGAGCAGGGTGGCGAGAATCTTGATGGTGGTCGTCTTGCCGGCGCCGTTCTCCCCGAGCAGGGCGAAGATGCTGCCCGCTGCGACCTCAAAAGATACCTTGTCGAGGACGTGGACTGGGCCGAAACTTTTGGTCAGGTCGCGCACGGCGATAGCCACGGAGGACGAGTTCTGCGTCACGCTCGTACCGGGCTGTTCAGGCATGTCACAGGTACCCCTGGGATGGCTGGATCTTTCCTCTTTGCTCCATAGTACTCAATATAGCGTAGTACTACGATATATCAACTGAATCCAGAGAATTACCGGACGAATCTCCCAAGCCCACCATCCGGCGTGATCCTGTCCACATGACGGAAGCCCACCGTTTGTGGCGGCGGATCGGCCATTTATTATGAAAACCTTATTTTCAACGCATCATCTTAGTGAAATCAGGTATGGGGGGCGGGCGTGACATCTATTGTCCCATAATTGAAACCAATCGCTTGTGTTTTCGCAGTGATACAGTGGGTCGGTGTCGTGATGAGTACGACTACGTCGGCCTGGGGACAGTCACAATCCATTCTCACTGTGGTGGTGACGACTCATATGATGTGAAGTTTTCAATTAAGCATGAAAGGCTTATTTAATGTTTTGTTATCAGTGTGAACAGACCTCTCGGTCTGGTGAACGGCCTGGCTGCTTCGCCAGTGTTGGCAATTGTGGCAAGGATGAGACCACAGCCGACTTGCAGGATCTCTTGCTCTATATGCTGGGGGGCATTGGCCAGTACGCAACGCGCGCGCGGGCCCTGGGTGTGACTGACCGCGAGGTGGATGAGTTCATCTTGTACGCCGCATTCACGACTCTGACCAACGTGAACTTCAATGCCAGCCGTTTTGTCACGATGATCGCACAGGCTGCCGAACTGCGCGACCGCATGCGCGCGCTGTATGAAAACGCTGCCGGGGCGGGTGCCTGGCAGGCCAGCGGACCAGCCGCTTTCATTCCGGGGACCACCATGGCCGAGTTGACTGAGCAGGCCAAGGCTCACGGCATTCTCGATGCCACCGCGTCCGACACGATCGTCGGGCTGCGCGCCTTGAATCTCTACGGTTTCAAGGGTGTCTGCGCCTATGCGCATCACGCCTGCGTGCTG
>WRFP01000195.1 GCA_009778725.1 Propionibacteriaceae bacterium | reverse complement strand
GGATGCTTCCCCGACCAGGGCCACAACCGCCTGACCGGCATCAGCCCGCGGGTGGGCGAGGGGCTGATCCTCATGGACACCTCCGGAGTGGTCGAGTACGCCAGCCCCAACGCCGTCAGCGTGTACCGGAAAATGGGACTGATGTCCGATCTGATCGGTGAGAAGATCGTGCCCCTGACCTCGTCGCTGATGAATCGCTCTGGCGGACCGGTCGACTCCAGTCTGGCCACGCACTTCAAGTCCCGGGTCTCCGAGGAGACCGACATCGAAACCGAACACGCGTCGGTTTTCATGAGGATCCTCCCGCTGACCGACAACCACGGGCGGATCGGCACCCTGGCCGTGTGCCGCGACACCACCGAAATCCGGCGCAAAGAACGCCAACTGGTCACCAAAGACGCCACCATCCGTGAGATCCACCACCGGGTCAAGAACAACCTTCAAACCGTCAGTGCCTTGTTGCGCCTGCAAGCCCGGAGGATGAAGTCCACCGAGGCCCAGGGCGCCCTGGAAGAGGCGATGGCCCGGGTCCAGGCGATCGCGGTTGTGCATGAGATCTTGTCGTACTCGATGTCGGGCAGCGTGGCCTTCGACGATGTCGCGGACCGGTTGCTGATGCTGACCGGGGACCTGGCAGCCGAGCGAGGACATGTGGATGTGCGCCGCATCGGTAGCTTCGGCGAAATCCCGGCCGAGGTGGCGACGTCGTTGTCCCTGATCGTGACCGAACTGTGCCAGAACGCCATCGAGCACGGGCTGATCGCGGGTACGGGAACGGTGATCGTGGCCCCTCAGAGACGGCCCGACGCCTCCTTGGAAGTGGCCGTCATCGACAACGGTCAGGGGCTGCCGGAAGGATTTCAGGTCAACGACACTGCTCGGACGAGTCTGGGGCTGTCGATCGTGACGACCCTGCTCCAAGACCTGCACGGGGAATTCCAGCTCATTCCCAATCCGGAAGGCGTCGGGGCCAGGGCAGTGGTGTCCGTACCGTTGTGAAAGGTTGTTCCTGGGATTAGCCCATGCGCAAACGGGATCTGGCGGCGCGCCGCTTCATGGACCGGCGCTCATCTTCGCTCATGCCACCCCAGACACCGTGGTCCTGGCCGGTCTCCAAGGCCCAGTGCAGGCACTCCTCGCGAACATGGCATCGTGCGCAGACTTTTTTAGCTTCCTCAATTTGAAGCAATGCGGGACCGGTGTTTCCAACCGGGAAGAACAGTTCTGGATCTTCGGTCAGGCAAGCGGCTTGATGACGCCAGTCCACTTGTCCTCCTTCACGATGTCACTAACCACAGGGTGCTCGAACCCCCTGATTCGTCGCAACCGTACAAGGATGACATGTGGCAGCGGTATATGCAAGGGCTTTGAGTAAAAAGTCGCCATGTCAGTGCCAGAATTCGGGCAACTTTCCTCAGCCTGACTGCACCGAATGCCGTCGTGCACGAGCTACGACCCGGTGGGTTCGAAATCAGCTGAATGCCTGTGCCACCAGGTTCTTCTGGTCGGCGTCGTGCTGTTGGTGGGATCCCACGTCGGGCACACACGAACTGGGGCGGTAGATCCCGCGTAGTTGGATCTGGCGGTCCGGAATATGCGGTGCCAGATATTGCGGGATGTACTTCTCAAACAACAGCCACGCACCCTGGTTTTCCGGCTCGTCCTGGACGTACCTGATATCTGAGACATGGCCGTACGGGGCCAGTTGGCGGGCCAAAGACGACCCCGGAATGGGGTAGAGCCGCTCGATCGCGATGATGGCGACCTGGCCGTCCAGGCCGAGCCGGGTCCGCTCTTCGATCAGTTCCCACCTGAGCTTGCCCGAACACAGCATGACCGTGCGAACCTGGGAAGGATCGGTGATGGTCGTGTCCGGCAGGACCGGCATCCACTCACCCGACATGAAGTCCTCGGGCTGGGAAACAGCCATTTTGTTGCGCAACATGGACTTCGGCGTGGCGACGATCAGCGGCCTGTGCCACGGAGCGTACACATGGCTGCGCAACAGGTGGAAGTAGTTGGCCGGCGAGGAGGGCTGGCAGACCGTCAAGGCGTTCTGGGAGCACAACTGCAGCCAGCGTTCCAGGCGCGCCGACGTGTGATCGGCGCCCTGGCCGTCGTAGCCGTGGGGGAGGAGCAGAACCACACCCGACTGTTGTTGCCACTTGGCCTCACCCGAGGAGATGAACTCGTCGACGATGGCCTGGGCTGTGTTGGCGAAGTCTCCGAACTGGGCCTCCCACGCCACCAGGGCATCGGGTGCGGCCAGCGAATAGCCGTACTCGAACCCCATTGACGCGTACTCCGAGAGCAGCGAATCATAGATATCCATCGGACCCTGGGTGCTCGTGAGGTGTTTCAGGGGTACGTAGGCCTCGTTCGTGACGCGGTCGACGACCGCCCCGAATCTCTGGGAGAAAGTCCCGCGGCGCGTGTCCTGGCCGACGATTCTGACCCGGCGGCCTTCGATCAACAGCGAGCCGAAGGCCAGCAATTCCGCGGTGGCCCAATCGATCGGACCAGACCGGATCAGGTCGGCCCGGCGCTGGAGCTGGGACAAGACCCTGGGATGGACGGTGAAACCCTCCGGGAAACGGATGTGCGCGTCGGCGATCACGTCCATGACATCCTCGGTGATGGCGGAGGCCCCGGTGCTGGCGATCTTGTCGGGGTAGTGGGGACGGCGCATGTAGTCTTCGTCGCGGACCGGCTCTGCCACTCCCGGACCCTGGCGCACCTCGTCGAAGACGGACTCCAACCTACCCTGGAACCTCTCTTCAACCAGTTCCGCATCTTCGTTGGAGATGTCGCCACGCCCGATCAGAGCCTGGGTGTACAAAGCGCGCACCGACCTCTTCTTCTTGATCAGGTCGTACATCAGCGGCTGGGTGAAGCTCGGGTCGTCACCTTCGTTGTGGCCGCGCTTGCGGTAACAGACCAGGTCGATGACAACGTCCTTGTGGAAGGTCTCGCGATAGGCGAAGGCCAGGTTGGCCACCCGCACACAGGCGTCCGCGTCATCGCCATTGACGTGGAAGACGGGAGCCTGGATGACCTTCGCCACATCGGTGCAATAGGTCGAGGAACGCGATTCGACCGGTGCGGTGGTGAACCCGACCTGGTTGTTGATCACCACGTGGATCGTTCCGCCGGTTCCGTAGGCCCGCAGTTGGGACATTTGCAGAATCTCGTAGACGACTCCCTGCCCGGACATGGCGGCGTCGCCGTGCAGGAGGACGGGAACAACGGCGTACGGCCGCTTGGACATGTCCTGCTTGGCCCGCACGATTCCTTCGACGACCGGATCGACTGTCTCCAGGTGGGACGGATTCGCGGCCACCGACACGTCGACGGAGAAACCAGAGGCGGCGGTGAACCTGCCTTGCGCACCCAGGTGATACTTGACATCGCCGGCACCGGTCCCGGAGGCCGGTTCGATCCCTTCCTCGAATTCCTGGAAGATCTGTCCGTACGACTTGCCCACGATGTTGGCCAGGACGTTGAGCCGCCCGCGGTGGGGCATGCCGATGCACACTTCCTCCATGCGGTTGTTCGCGGCCAGCGTGCACAACTGATCCAGGATGACGATGGTCGATTCCCCGCCCTCCAAGGAGAAACGCTTTTGCCCGACGAACTTCTTCTGCAGGAAGGTCTCGAAGATCTCCGCCTCGACCAGCCGGTCCAGAATCCGCATGTGCTCGGTGTGCTGGATGGCCTGGCGCGGGGTCTCCAGCCGTTCTTGGAGCCAGAGCCGTTGTTCAGGGTCGACAATGTGCATGTATTCCACGCCCATGGTCCGGCAGTACGCGTCCTGCAAGGTGGCGACGATGTGACGC
>WRFP01000194.1 GCA_009778725.1 Propionibacteriaceae bacterium | reverse complement strand
GCGACGCAGGCGGCCGCCGAGCGGGCGTTGAAAGTGAAGTTGAACGAGCGGACCCAGACCCAGCCGCAAGACACCTGCTTGACGCCGGACTCGACGTTCACGCAATTGGTCGAGTATTGGCTGAGAACTTGGACCTGGGTTACGTGGTGACGTCATTCAGGGCGCAAGGCGTGACGGTCGACACCTGCCACGTTCGGGTCACGCCGACGACGACCAGGGAGAACCTGTACGTCGCCATGACCAGAGGCCGTAACTCGAACCTCGCCTACGTGGCCACTGACCGGCCCGACGATGTCCACGACCAGCCACACCCGTCCGACGATTCCGACGCCACGGCCAGGTCGGTGTTGGCCGGGGTGTTGTCCAACTCGGGCGCGGAGTTGTTCGCCCACCAAATGCGCCAGGCAGTGGGCGTGACCTGGGGCAACACCGCTCAGCTTCGGGCCGAGATCGAGACGCTGATTGCCGCCGCCCAGGAGGACCGATGGACGGCGCTCGTCGGCGCGTGCGGCCTCGACGCTGCCCAGGTCGATGAAGGTGCTCGACTCGGAGGCGTTCGGCCCGTTGTGCGCCGAACTACGCCGCGCCGAAGCCAACAGCATCAACCCTGAGCAGGTCTTGCCACGCCTCGTAGCCGCAAGGAGCCTGGACGGCGCGCTCGACATCGTATCCGTCCTCCACGGACGCTTCAGTAGGTACCTCGACACGGCCACCACCGAGCACAGGAACCGCGCCACACCCAGGTACCTGCTTGGCCTGTTTCCGCAAACCGACGACCGGCTCGACCCAGCCATGAACCGAGCCGTCCAGGAACGTGCCGATGCTTTGGTGGCCAGAGCCAGCCGCCTTCTCGTGCAGGCGATCCGTGACGGCGAGCCGTGGGTCGCCGCGCTCGGGCAGAGGCCAGTCGGCCCGCACGACGGCGGGCAATGGGATGAGGCCGCGCGGGCGGTCGCCGCCTACCGGGATGCCTGGCAAGTGACCGTGCATCAGCCGCTCGGTCAGCCATCCGGGACAATCCAGCATCAGGACGCAGATCGCATCCGCGTAGCCTATCTCGCAGCGTCGCGCCCAATCGTCTCGGAGATACCGCACGCGGTGGCTCGTGGCTCGCTGGCGCTCTAGAACTCCGTGACAGCGATCTTCAGCCGTTGCGTTTTGGGTGCAGAGTACTCTCATAGTCCGATGTGTGCATTCTATATACCCAGCCTGAGGTTCTCGCCAAGCGATGGATACTGTCCCATCCGCCAAGCAGGTGGCGGGCTTGGCGTCGCAGATGGTCCACCACCCGCAGGGACCTGACCCGTGCGCGAACGTTTCCTGACAAAGAGAAACGACTACCCACGTGGGACTTAACCACTCGCAGTTCGTTAGTTGACAGAGACCTGCCGTGAAGGGTAACGTAATTACAAACTCAAGACTGTCGACCAAAACCAAGATGGCTACTGGCGCAGATTCTGTTTTTCGCCGATGCCGGTTGGTCTGTGACTGATAAGTTCCGGTCGACACACCGAACGAAAGGCAAGAACATGAACATTAGGTTGATCCCTTTGAGTCGCCCTCCAGATCGACTCATCGCTCCACAAGACGCTACTCGGAAGGGTAGTCACGCTTTGGCTGCGCTGGTCGCAGCGCTTTGTCTTGTGTTAGCCTCGTCTATCGGAGGTCACTCCGTTGCATACGCTGACTTGCGAGATACGTCGACTCCGGTCGACCAGCTAGGTGAGGTCAGTGTACTGCCTGATCGTCCATCAACCGTTCCGGCTGACTATGCCGTCACGCCATTCGGTTACTTCGACCCAAGCTGTGTCTACGAGGTTGGGCCTACACAAATTGTCGTTCCCGACGACGAAGGCGCGGCCTTGGTTGATGTGTCTGCCAACGTCGCTGCGCGGACTCAGCTCATCGCGGCTTCGGCAGTCTCTGGTCGGGCAAGTCCAGATACAGCCGGTTCGACAACCAGCGCGCTTGACAGCATCACGGCGAAGCAGATCGCGGCGTCGCCGCGAGTCAACCCGTGCGCCCATGACCACTACGATTTCACAGGTAAGGTCACCGCAGAGCAGACTGCAGCTGTCGACTCGTCTGCGGAAGAGCCAAAGGTCGCCCCAACCATCTCTGGGTGGATCGAAAGCGCCAACACATCTTCTCTCGGCGCGATGTCCTACATGCACGCGGAGTGGAACGTGCCGACTGCCCCCGCCGCGACCGTTAGCCAGACCGTGTACTTCTTCCCCGGCTTCGAGAACCTTTCAGGCGGCACGATCATCATGCAACCTGTCCTCGGGTGGCACGACACGAACTTCCCGAGCATTCCGGGATGGTCCGCCGCTAGTTGGAACTGCTGCAGCGTTGGCAATGTCTATCACAGCGACGCTTTCGCGGTAACAGGCTCCACTGTGTCGGGTGATGTTTCCAGCAACGGATGCAGCACAGCGACCGGTGTTTGCTCAACCTGGGCAATCACCACCTACGATTGGGGTTCGCAGCGTTCGACGACCTTCAACACGACATCGGGTGGACGCGCCATGAACTGGGTGTTCGGTGGTGCGCTCGAAGTATGGAACCTCTCCGCCTGCAACCAGTTGCCGGGAGGGTCGGTCACCTTCAAGAACTTCTACTTTGAGGATGTGGGCGACTACATCAAGACTCCAAGTTGGAGTATCAGCCCTCCAAGCTCCTCACTGTCACCCGCTTGTGGCTACAGCGCGTCCGTAGGCTCGGGTAACTCTGTGGTTCTGAACTACTAGTGAGGATGGCTGATGCATCGCCTCAGGGTCTTCTGCTTGTTGGTTGTGTTAGGGACAACGACAACAAGTTGCGCCGGATTGTCTAACGTGACAGACTCCCCACAAAGTGTTTCGGCGCCGCCCGCCACGGACATATCCTTGCCGTCGACTGTAACGCCGTTGACGGCAAGTGATCTTTGCGTTGCGGCTTTCGGGCAGGATCAACTACTCGCGTGGGTGCCTGCTACGGCCGGGTCGATACGTCAGTGGCACTATGGCGGGCCAACGCCTCAGTTCCCAATGAGCCACGTGTTCCCCTCTGTCGACGACGTGACACAAAGTGCGTGGTGTGAGACCAGAGGCATTAACCCTGCCAACTATCGGTGGTGGGTCGTCACCTCTGGCCAAGCCCCGGTACCAGTTCTTGGTTCAGACTGGGGTCGATACCAGGCCGACGAACCGCAGGGCGAGCTTTCTCAACCCCCGGTTGTGCCGTAGCGTCAGCGCCTCGCGCAACCAGCCAAATGACTTTCTGTGCTCAACGCAGATCGTCAGTCATGTGGGGGCACGGTGCCGCTACCGCGCCCCCACAGGCGGGGCTGAGAATCCGGTGGTGAGGAGGTCCGGGCCCAGTTGTCTGGCATGTGTAGGACGGTCCGTCTGGCGGAGCCTCGCTGCTGGTCAACCTCGTCGCGCTGATCCTCACGCAGTCCTTGCATCCGCATCTGCACCCCGTTGCGCTTCAAGACCAGGCTGACGGTCTGCCGGGCGATGCCGAACTCGGCTCCCAACTCGTACACCGTCTTCCCCTCCAGATAGTGCTGAGTGAGCAAGTCGATCTGCGCCGGGTTCAACCGCTTCATCGTCCGAGCGTTCGGTCTTGGAGGCGCGAACTCGCTTGCGCTCACCTCGGCGGTGGGTTCAGCCATCCCCTTGAAACACGCCCTGACAAGCCACTTCGGAAGTTGGGGTATGTTTCGAGTACCGTCCACTAGGGTCCACCCGCCGCGACCAGCGGTAACGAAACCCGGATGAGGCTGGCGGCCTAGCGCGCGTCGCCTGACGCCAAAAACCCATTGCTTCGCCATAGAATTGTGTTCAAACCCAGCCT
>WRFP01000193.1 GCA_009778725.1 Propionibacteriaceae bacterium | reverse complement strand
CTTGCCTCCGATACCCGCAACCGGGTTGAGGATGAATCCAAGCCGCGTCACGACCAGCCCTCGTCCTCACACACCCACGGCGCTGAAGGTCTCCGGCAGGGTGCTCCCGCCGTCGATGACCACCTGGGTTCCGGTGATGTAGCGGGACTCGTCGCTGGCCAGGAAGGCGACCAGGTCGCCGAGTTCCTCGATCGTTCCGAGACGTCCCATGGGTACGGCTGCCGCGATTCCGGCCAACACCTTCTCAGGGTGCTCGGGGTCAGACTCCCGTGCGATACTCTGAGCCATCGGCGTGGCGATATACCCCGGGCATACCGCGTTCACCGTGATGTTGCTCGCGGCGAACTCAACTGCCAAGGCCTTGGTCAGCCCGTAGATGGCCGCCTTGGTCAGCGCGTAGGCGGTCTCGCCGGCATCGACGACCATCGGCCCGGTCACAGAGGACAGGTTGACGATCTTGCCGTACTTGGCCTGCACCATGTGGGCGATGACAGCCTTCGAGCAATTCCAGGTGCCGAGGATGTTGACCGAGATCATCCGGTCGCGGACCTCGTCGCTCATCTCCAAGAACGGCACCACATTGCACACACCAGCATTGTTGATCAGGATGTCGATTTTCTGATGCTGGTCGATGATGGAATCCACGACTTCACCGAGTCGAACCACGTCTCGGATATCCACCAGGTACGCTGCGGTGGTCTGTCCTGTTGCTTGCGCGATCTCGCCAGCCGTGGCGACCACCTGGTCGTTCAGGTCGAGCAACATCACGGTGGCGCCATTCTCAGCGAGCTTCTGCGCCGCGCCACGACCATTGCCCATGGCTGCACCAGTCACGATCGCGACCTTGCCGTCTAGCTTTCCCATCGATGTCTCCTTCATCACCCTGCGGTCAAGGTGTAGTCGAGTTTGCCCTGGTCAATGGTGATCAGGGCACCACGCAACGTACCTTGGTCGTAGTCACTACCGGGGTTGATGCAGACTGTGCGTCCGATCTGGGAAACCCCCTGGCACTCGTGGATGTGACCATGGAGCGACAACAATGGCTGATACTTTTCGATGGCCGCCCGGACTGCCTTGGAGCCGACATGATCCATGGCCAGCTCGCCCCCGTCGACCACCGGTGACAGGTCGTCGTTGTAGAGCGTGCCCACATCGCAGTCCGTGTCGTACGGTGGCATGTGGATGTTGAAGATACATGTGCTCATGTCCTTCACCTGCGCTGCCAGATCATCGATAATCGTGACCATCTCCTCTTCGGTGACATCACGCGGATACTTGAACGGAGAGTGGATGGCTTGCGGGACTGAGAGCACCTCAAGACCCATGATGTCCACGACTTTGCCCGCACCGTCGAGCACATGGGTTCCAGACGCCATGATCTCGTCGATATAGTACGGGTCGTCGTTGCCCGCCATCATCACACAGGGGATGCCCTGGGCGGTCAATCGCTCGTCGGCCAGGTCGATCCACCCTTTGAGCACTGCTTTCGCCTGCTCGGCTGTGATCCGCTCGGCATCGGCGGCAGTGTCCTGCTCCAGAGCGGCCGGGGTCGTAATGATGGAATAGAAACCGGCATTGCGCAAGTTGCGCTGGAGCGCCTCGAGATCGTGCTGGGTGCGGATGTGCACCGTCGATCCGTAGTAGGTCGCCTCATAATGCCCGTTCGCCTGCTCGATGATGGGGATGACCATCTTGCCGATCATGTCCCCACCGCCGATCAGCGCGTCGGCTCCGTAGAACTTGGCCGAGTTGAGAAACTTCCTGAAGCAGGTCTCGGCTGCATGAAAATCAGTGGCAAATTGTAGTTTCACTGCACGTTGTCCTTTCGGTGATTGTCGGGTGACTGGTTAGTCTGCCGGGATTTCCATGACCTGATACTTCAGATCGATGCCCCGGGCCTTGTTGCGTGCCCGAGAGGAGAAGTAGATGATCAGTCCGATGACGGCGATTCCCAAAGAAACAATCAGCATCGTTGGTGGGATGTCACCACGGACGAAGGGGATCAGCAGGTAGATGCAGATGGCGCAACTGATGATGGTCGTCAACACCCCGAGGATCGTGATCAGCGGAATGCCAAGAATCCTGATCTTCACCACGGGTGGGGACGACTCGAACAGCAGCTTCTTGCGGTACGGGAAGATCGCCCCGGCCACACCCAGGCAGATCCAGGCCAAGAACCAGGTGAAGATCGTGTACGAGATGTCGGCGGTCCAATCGGGTGCGAAGACATCGAGCAGGAAGAAGATCAAGGCGATGGCGATGACGGTGTACACAGCGCGCATAGGGGCCTTGGTCTTGGGATTGCGTTCGGCGTACGACTTGGGGAAAATCCTGTCATTGGCCCACGCGACGAAGTTCCTGGTCGGACCGAAACCCAAGCCGGTGGCTGAGCCGAAGGTCGCCACCAGGAATGCCAGGGCGATCAGGGCCACGAACACCGGACTGCCGGTGAGGATCCCGACCAGCAGCGTGGCAAAAGGTTCAGAACCTCCCCATGGGTACGCCGCGTTACCGGAGTTGTAGAGGAACATCAAGGAGTTGGTCCAGATGCCGCCGAAGCTGGAGTAGGCCAAACCGTAGAACACGGCCCAGACGACCATCAGGATTCCAAGAGAGCCGAACAGGGCCAACAACTGGGATTTCTGTACATTGCGGACCTCACCTGCGAGGTTGGCCCCGAAGGTCGAACCCAGCGTGTTGAGGATGATGTACGTCGACCCGGCCATGATCGTCGGCATCACAAGAAATGTCGTCGGATTGCCGGCCGCCGCCGCCGTGGGGATGACCGCACTGTAATCCAGGCCCGTCATCGAGGTCCAGTTGCTGGCGAACTTTTCCCGGCCACCGCTGGCGAGCATGGCGACCAGGAAGACGACAGCGCCGATGATAGTGGCAATCAATGTTGCAATCGACACCTTGACCATCCAGGTGATGCCCTTGTAGTAGATCAACAGGATGAAGCCGATCGCCAGAACACCAATGATCGCGCGTACCCAGTTGGTCGACAGCGCGTCGGCGATCCCCATCCAGGTCGGATCGTTGTTGTTGACGATCGCCACACCTCTGAAGAAGTCCACCACGGACCACTTGATCCACCAGTCGGTGAGCACTCCGGTCCAGGAGATGGCGGTCAGGGTGATCATGAAGCTGGAGAGCAGACCCACAGCGGGGTGGATGATCCGGGAGATGTAGATGTACTCACCACCGGAGCGCGGCATCGCCACCGACATCAACCAGTACAGACCGGCGATGACGAACATTTGCACGACCGTGATGATGGCGTACACCATGTGTGCCCCAGGGTAGAGGAAGGGCGCCCACATCATGTAGACCAGGGCGAACATCAAGCCTGGGTTCGACACCGAGTAAATCAGGGTCTGGAGCGGGCTGATCTGCTTGGTCGCACCGACAGCAGTCGTTGCGAAAACGTTGGTCCGAGAATGTGCCATGATAATTCCTTCTCTGAACAGACCTGGCAGCGATGCATGGGGAGGGAGTCCCCATGATCGCTGCCAGGAGATTATGATCAGGCGTTTCCACGCTTACGCTGATACGCCTTCCAGGACAGGGCCCACTTGTTGGGGTCGTCGTTGTCTTCTTCGTTCATACGCTTGTGGATCACCGAATCGTAAGGCGCGCCCTTGACCATGTCCGGATCCTCCCAGGCTTCGGCGGCAACCAGGCGTACAACTTCGCAATACTCTTCGATGTCCTCTTTGGTGAACGTTTCGCACGGTTCCAGAGTCATCGGTTCCGGGATGACCCACGGGTGGTGGCTGGACCAGAACCACGGCAGGCCGTAATCCAGCATCCGGCGGTTCATGTCGTCGGACCCGATGTCCCGCTTCTCCTTCAACTCCGCG
>WRFP01000192.1 GCA_009778725.1 Propionibacteriaceae bacterium | reverse complement strand
CGGGGTTGATCTGAAGGGCCTCGGCCATCGTCTCCCGGGAGTCTTCGACGACTTTTCGGGCCTGGCGGCCAGCCCCATGGATGGCGGACGGATTGCCCAACTGGCGGGCGTACTGGTCCCACATAGCGATGGCAGATGGTCGCATCTGCGTGGTCGCCGCATGGTCGAAGTAGTGTCTCATGGGTATCCATTCTCCTAACAGGCGGATCTTCACGTCAAGGCACAAGGAGGCGACGGAAAATGGGTTCATAATCGCCTGGTGAGCCCCGGGCCCGGTAGAGCGAATATGGACGTAACTCATAGTAGGGTAGTGGGTCAGGGAAGCGTGCGGGACGTTGTCGGACCTTCGAGGGGTTGCGACGTGAGGAGAATCTGAATGGCCAAACGCATACTGTTCCTCTTCTCGGACACGGGAGGGGGCCATCGCGCGGCAGCAAACGCTATCATCGACGGGCTCCATCTGGAGTATCCCGGACAATTCGACACGGACATGGTTGATTTTCTGAGGTATTATTCACCACGGCCGCTGAGGTATTCTCCCCAGCTATATCCCCCCTTGTCACATCTGAAAAGTGCGTGGAAAATCACGTACGAATCGATGAACGGTCCCAAGCGCAGCCGGGCGGTTAACAGGCTCACGTACCCCTATCTGCGACGCTCGTCGGAACGGCTGATCGCGGAAAACCCGGCCGACATGATCGTCTCTGTCCATCCGCTGGCCAACGCGGTCATTCCCCGGGCGATGCGGCACAACCCGGTTCCGTTCGTCACTGTTGTGACCGACATGGTGACCACGCATGCTTTCTGGTATTCTCCTCGGGCCGACCTTGTCATTGTTCCCACCGATCAGGCCATGAACCGGGGGATCCGCTTGGGGCTCAAGGCGGACCACATGAAGGTCGTCGGACAGCCGGTGTCGCCAGATTTCGCCTGTGAGATCGAATCCAAGGAAGAACTGAAGCGCGAGCATGGGTGGACCGAAGACACTCCGGTTGCCCTGCTGGTGGGCGGCGGCGACGGGATGGGGCCGGTGAGAAGGGTGGCACGCGCCATCAACGACGCCGAGGTCCCGGTGACTCTGGCGGTGATCTGCGGGCGCAACGAGGAATTGTACGAGAATGTGAGCAAGCTCAATTGGCGGATTCCACATCATGTGTACGGGTTCACCTCCGAGATGCCACGGTTCATGAAGGCCGCCGATATTTTCATCACGAAGGCCGGCCCGGGGTCGATCTCCGAAGCGTTCATCTGCGGGTTGCCGATGGTCATGTACGCCTGTCTGCCCGGGCAGGAAGAGGGCAACGTCGACTATGTGCTGGACGGGAAAGCCGGGTTGTGGGCGCCCGATCCGGAGACGGTCGTCCAAGCGGTGACCAACCTGGTCGAGGCTCCGGCGATCCGTGCGACCATGGCGGAAGCGAGCCTGAATCTGGCCCGTCCCAACGCCGCCCGGGAGATCGCCCACGTACTGGCGGCTCAACTACAGAAGTAGTGGTACTGGCCGTCGTTGCCCGTACGCCAACATGCAGAAAACGAATGATTCACAAGCCGTGTGGCGCGATCTGCGGCTTGCCCAAACCGATAAGATAGTCGCTTGAAGGGAGCCATCATGTCTATCTATTCCAGTCTCCAAGCTGCCCCCAAGGACCCGATCTTGGGAATGACCGAAACGTTCAACGCCGACCCCGCACCAGTGAAGGTCAATTTAGGTGTCGGGGTGTACCAGGACGACACCGGTAAGACCCCCTTGATGGCTTGTGTCCAGACTGTCGAACAAGATCTGGCCGAGCGGCATCGTTCACGCGGTTATCTGCCCATGGACGGGTTGGCGGCGTTCAACGCCTCGGCCCAGGCGCTCGTCTTCGGCGAGAATTCCGCCGCTTGTCAGGCTGGGCGGGTTGTTTCCCAGCAGAGTTTGGCTGGTACGGGGGCCCTGCGCGTGGGGGCCAACCTGCTCAAGATGGCGTCGCCTGACGCCCAGCTGTGGCTGTCGACGCCGTCCTGGGAGAATCATGAGTTGATCTTCACCCGTGCGGGGTTCGAACTCGGTGCGTATCGCTACTATGACCGCGCTTCCGGTGGCGTCGATGTCGAGGGGATGCTCGAAGATTTGGCGGGTGCCGCACCAGGGACAGTTGTCGTTCTCCACGCCTGCTGCCACAACCCCACCGGCTGCGATCTGACGCCGGCCGATTGGGACCGCGTCGTCCAGGTGGTCGTGGACAACCAGCTCGTGCCGTTCCTCGACATGGCCTATCAAGGGTTCTCCCACAGCGTGGACGAGGACCGCTACCCTGTGACCGCCTTCGCCGATTCCGGGATCGAGTTCCTGGTCGCCAATTCTTTCTCCAAGACTTTCGGGCTGTACGGCGAGCGCATCGGGGCGATCCATTTTGTCGCCGCAGACAGCGACCGGGCCAAGAAGATTCTGTCCCAGACCAAGCTCATCGCCCGGTCCATGTATTCAAACCCGCCCACCCAAGGTGCTGCCATTGTGGCTGAAGTCTTGAATACACCGGAGTTGAAGGCCTTGTGGGCTCAGGAATTGAGCCAGATGAAGGACCGGATGAAGCAGATGAGGCAGGTTTTCCGCGCCGGGTTGGAAGCAGCCGGGGTGGAACAGGATCTGAGTTTCATCACTGCTCAGGCGGGCATGTTCTCGTACTCAGGGATGTCTGTGGCCCAAATGCAAAGGCTGCGTTCCGAATTCCACGTCTATGGGCTCGACTCCGGGCGGTTGTGTGTCGCGGCGCTGAACAGCCGCAACATGGATCTTGTCGTCGAGTCGGTGGCCACAGTCCTGAAGGACTGAATGGGCGATCCGTCGCGGATCGATGGGCTCCCCGGGTAGGAGTCGAACCTACTTCGCTAATCCTGATTCAAAGTCAGGCGGGCCCTGCCGGAAGACCAACCGGGGAATGACCAGGCTCTACTCTAGCGGGGTTGGGGCCAGCTTGGCACGTCGGTGGGACACGGCATGATTCCATGAGATGCCCGTGGGGGAGACGTTCCACGGGCAAAGGGATAGTATGTGCAGTGTCCAATGTTCCCGATCCGCCGAAGTGGCTCGATTTGTGGTGAGTGCGGGGTGGCTGGGCCGGGAGTGCTGAATCGAAAGTACGGTAATGGCATCTGAACGCGACTCATCTGTAGCGGCGGTCATTCTTTTAGCTGCGGGCAGTGGTACCCGGATGAAATCGCGTACCTCCAAACTGTTGCATACCTTGTGCGGGCGGTCGTTGTTGACCTGGGCGCTGGCTGCTGCGGAAGGGGTGCAACCAGATCGATTGGTGGTTGTTGTCGGGCACCAGCGCGACCAGGTTGAAGCGCATCTGGCCGAGATCGCGCCCCATGTCATCCGGGCGGTCCAAGACGAACAGCAGGGTACGGGACACGCCGTCGGGTGCGGGCTCGATGTGTTGGGGGAAGTCACCGGGGACATTATCGTCACCTATGGGGATGTCCCCTTGCTGACGGGGGAGACGTTGCGCCGTCTGGTGGCGAGCCATCGGCAAGGTGGCAATGCTGTCACTGTCATGACGGCCATCGTGGAGGATCCGACTGGGTACGGGCGGGTGATCCGCAGTGGGGACGATGTGACCGGGATCGTCGAGCACCGCGACGCTGACGACGCTCAGAAGGCCATCAATGAGATCAATTCGGGGATCTACGTGTTCGACGCGGATGTGCTGCGAGCAGGGTTGGCCCAGTTGACACCGGACAATGACCAGCAGCAGTTGTACTTGACGGACGTCTTGGGGTACGCGCGCAGCCAGGGGCATCGGGTCGGGGCGTACGTGGAAAGTGATGTGTGGCAGACCGAGGGGGTCAATGACCGCTCGCAACTGGCCCGGCTGGCGGCGGAGATGAACCGGCGGATCGTGGATGGCTGGAT
>WRFP01000191.1 GCA_009778725.1 Propionibacteriaceae bacterium | reverse complement strand
GTTGTACCGGCTCCTGGCCATCGCCAAGATCGCCGACCGCTTCGTCATCCCGAAGGCCCATCGCGAAGAGGCGGCCGAACTGGCGTCGTGGACCTCCGGCTGCCCGCTGGATTCGCCCCGGGTCGAGATGGCGGGAGCCGCCCCCGTGGCATCGCCGAAGTTCGCCACCTTCCACAGGAGACGGCCATGACCGTACTGCTCGAGGCCGAACCGACGCGTTTCACAGTCCAGGAGCCAGACGTGCCCGGCTACAAGGACGCGTTGGCGCTGGCTTCTGTGATGCTCGGCTACCCCGATGACTCCTTGTGCCTGCAGCGGGCGTCGATCTGCCAGGCGGTGGACCAGCTTCCGGCGTCCAGCGTCGCGACCAGTTTGCGCACCTTCGCCCACTGGTGGGTGGACGCCGATCCGTTCCAGATGCGCCAGGACTATGTGACGACCTTCGACACCAGGCGGGGGGCGGCTTTGTACGTCACCTACCTCGACCATGGCGACAACGGGACCCGCGGCGTCGCCCTCTACGACATCAAACACCTCTATCGCGCCAACGGCTTCCAGCCTTCGGACGAGGAACTGCCCGACTACTTGCCGACGGTGTGCCAATTCGTGGCTCTGGCGCCCCTGGAGGGCGCGTTGAACGCCCTGGTCATGGCCCGCGAGGCAGTCATCGGCATCCATCGCAACCTCGCCCGGGCCCGGTCACCGTACGCGCCTATCCTCGCAGCGATCGAGACAATCATCGAGAAGGGAGTCCAGCCATGTGGTTCGTGACAGCATTCTTCGGAGTCTTCCCCTACCTGGCGCTGACTATCTTTGTTGTTGGCCACGTCTGGCGGTGGAAGTACGACCAGTTCGGCTGGACCACCCGCACCAGTGAGCTGATGGAGAAGCGCGCCCTGATGTGGGGTTCGCCGATCTTCCACCTCGGCATGCTCTTCGTCCTGCTCGGCCACGCGCTCGGGCTGCTCATCCCGCAATCCTGGACGACAGCCATCGGCGTCAGCGAAAACGGCTACCACATCATGGCGGTCAGCGCCGGCGTCTTCTCCGGCTGCCTGCTGGTGATCGGCCTGGTCATCCTGCTGATCCGCCGCTTCGTCACCAAGGCACGCCTGCGCATCGTCACCCGGCGCGCGGACATCCTGATGTACATCCTGTTCGGTATCGTCGTCGTCCTCGGTATGACCGCCACCTTCTGGCAGAACGTCTTCACCGGGCCGTACAACTACCGCGAGACGATCTCGATCTGGCTTCGGTCCCTGTTCTACTTCCAGCCCAACCTGACCCTGATGTCCTCGGTCCCGTGGATTTATCAGGTCCACGTCATCTGCGCCATGCTGCTGTTCGCCGTGTGGCCGTTCACCCGCCTGGTCCACCTGTGGTCGATCCCGTTCGGATATTTCGTCCGCCCCGCGATCATCTATCACGCACCAGTACGCTGATTGGTCGATAGTCAGTACGGATGTGCGCTGATCGATCATCTGACACCCAGGACGGTTCGCTGTCCTGGGTGGCTGTCATTCTGGCCGGTGGGCGCGCCGAGCGTCTGGGAGGGTACGACAAATCAACGTTGGTTGGCCCCGATGGGTGTACCAGTGTGGATCGGGTCCTCGACGCCTGTACCGGGGCCTCACGCATGGTTGTTGTCGGTCCTCAGCCGGCCGACGGGTCGGAAGCGAGCAATGGCAACCCGGGCGTCCGCTGGACCCGTGAGCAGCCTGTCTTCTCCGGGCCGGCCCGGGCGATCTGTGCCGGGTTGGCCGCGTTGGGTGCTGACAACGAAGCAGACGTGTGGGTCGCGGTTTTCGGGTGTGACATGCCGAATGTCGGTGAGGCTGTGTCCGTACTGTTGAAGGCGGCAGCCCAGGCGGGTCCTGACATCGACGGTGTGGTTGCGGAATCCGGCGGACACCTCCAGTGGTTGTGCGCGTTGTACCGGCGCACCGCACTGACCTCGGCCTGTGCCCAGTTGCCGGTTGGTGGCTCTTCGGAATCGGTAGGCCGACTGGTTGGGCGGCTTACCTTGGCCGGCCAGCCGGTGCCCGGATCCTCGGTGCAGGACATCGACACGCCAACCGACATGCGTACCCTGGGATTCCGCCCGGCGCCCGGAGATCGCCCTGCCGCCTGACTGTTGGGCCGGCAGAAATCCCCTGTCCCGGCTGCGGCGCACCGGGCGCGCCTGCGTCCAGATATCTGTGGGAAGGTACATGCTGGTGTCATGGCTGGTGTGCTCCATGTTCAGGTGAAGTCCGCGTACGAGGCCGAGTGCGCCGAACTGGGCGGAGCCGACCGGATCGTGGTGGTGGGCGTCGACGACCAGTCACCAGTTCCGCTCACGATGGAGAAGATCCGCAAGGCAACGACCGTTCATGCCCGTGTGATGCTGCGGCTGCGAACGGACTATGTCACCGACGGCGGCGAGATGACCCGGATGCAGGGGCTGGCCTTCTCCTACCGGGATGCCGGGGCCGATGGTTTCGTCTTCGGCTTCCTCAACGACCTGTCGGGGATCGACCGGCGGGCCTGTGCCGAACTGGCGGGCGACGACACCTGGGGGTGGACCTTCTCCCGGGCGATCGACGCCGCTCTCGACCAGGACCGGGCCTGGGAGGATCTGGCGGGGCTGCCACGGCTGGATTCGGTCATGACAGCGGGTTCGGCCCGACAGGTCCACTTTGGCATCGACACCTTGATCACGCGCCGGGCGATGGTGCCCCCCGTGATCGCAGCGGGCGAGTTGTCGCCGGAAGACATCCCCTGGCTGGTCCGCGGCGGGTTGCGACAGTTCTACGTCGATCAGCCGCCGATCACCGTCGATTCAGTACGAGCGTGGAGACGCTTGATCGACGACGAGGTGAACAGGGTCGGGTAGGGCCGCCGCCAGCACGTAGGAGCGTGCTGTCAATACCGTGGCTGTGGGGGGACCGGGCCGGCCTCACCGCGGCGTAGTCCGAGCCATTGCAGGATGACCGCCACCAGCGCGAGCCCCCACGAGCCGATCATGGTCCACCAGGACAGGTGCAGATCGACGTTGTACATCGTGGAGTCCATGATCACGGTCAGGATCGCCCCGATCACCATGATCACCAGCACGATCAGGCTGATCACCCGGAGGGCAGCGACTCTGACGCGGACCCGGGGGACGAACAAGAAAGGTGTCAAAACGAGCAGGGCGATCGGAAAGACGACATTCAGTGCACCGACAAAACCAGCCACGACCAGGGCGATCAGCATCGGGGGATAGGCAGCGTTGAGACAGTCGCTGACAGTGACCGGCTGGACCGGTTGGGCGGGGCGAGCGGGCGCCGAATGCGGGGGAGGGGGTCCCCAGGTGGGTGTCACGATCGGAGCGGAGGAGGCGACGCGGAAGGGTTCGTACGCCGACTTGGGCGGAACCGGCGCACTGGCGGCGGCGGTGAAACCGGAGGCCGGCTGGTCCTGGCTGCTGTCGGGGGTCAGAACTGAGGAGACCGTCAGAAACGGCTCGAGGGGATCGCGCGCACTCGCTTCAGCCGCGGCAATCGATTCCAGCGGTACGGAGGGGCCGCTGGTTTCGAAGCCCTGCGGAGGCTCGGTGGGAGGCTGGGGGACCGGGTCGACGACTGCCTCGGTGGACAAGCTGGTCGCCTGATCGGGCTCGGCGAACCCCATCGGGCGCTCCGCCGGTGCGTACCTGGGACCGTCTTTCCATGTTGCCACGGGAAACATTCTAGCCCGGACGGTCGTCGGGCCGGCGATTCGTGGAGGGGCTCATCTCCGTACTGGTTGAGTGTGACTGGTGTCTCGTCAAATCCGGTGTTTGATGGCGTGTGGGACTGCCACGAGATAGGCTAGGGGCGGCGAAAGGAAATGAGGTGTCATCATGCCCACAGGCAAGGTACGCTTTTATGACCCTGACAAAGGCTTCGGGTTCATTGTCAAGGATGACGGT
>WRFP01000190.1 GCA_009778725.1 Propionibacteriaceae bacterium | reverse complement strand
TCCGAATCCGGCGTGTCGCCAGTCACGGCGGCCGCCGCCAAGGGACCCATCGAAGTCCCGGACGGCCCCTGCTGGGTCTTCCTCAGTTCAGCCGGTCTGATCGCCCGCATGGACACCGGCGAGGTCCCACCGGATTCCGGCCCACGGGCGGTCCACGATGTTCTGATCTCGGCGATTCGTACCCGCACCCGCGCCGATATCGGGGTTCTGACCTCACGGGGCCGGATCCTCCGCCTGGGAGCAATTGAACTTGCCTCAATCCCGCCCACGTCCACGGCTGTCACCCTCCAGGGAGGGGTGCCGCTGAAAGAGTTGGTCATCCTGGACTCCGGGGAAACAGCAGTCGGGTTGTCCACCCTGGACGACCAGACACGCGGCTGGGCCCTGGGCACCCGGCGCGGTGTGGTGAAGCGGACCAATCCGGAGATCCTCTCCAAGGACTCCTGGGAGATCATCCGTCTCGACGAGGGCGACGAGGTCGTCTCCGCCGTCGAGTTGCTCGACGAGTCCTCAGACCTGGTGTTCATCTCCTCCGACGCGTCCCTGCTGCGCTTCCCAGCCTCCAAAGTACGTCCCCAGGGCCGGTCCGGCGGCGGGATGGCAGGCATCTCATTAGCCCCGGGAGCCCAGGTTGTCTTCTTCGGGGCAGTCAGTCCCGAGTCCGGCGAGGTGGTCACCATCGCCGGATCCTCACGCGCTCTACCCGGCACCGAGGCCGGTACGGTCAAGGTCTCCGGTTTCGCCCTGTTCCCGGTCAAGGGCCGGGCCACCGGCGGGGTACGCTCGCACCGCTTCCTCAAGGGGGAAGACCGTCTGCTCGTGGCCTGGGCCGGACCCGCTCCGGCAGTGGCGGCGACAGATGCGGGCACGCCGGTCCAGTTGCCGACCCCCGACTCCCGCCGCGACGGTTCGGGGGTGCCCGCAGGCCAGCCCATCGCAGCGCTCGGGACCAGAACGGTCAGTGGCGATACCACAGTGTGACCGGGAACCGGGGTAGACTTTCTTGGTCTGCCGACATGGTACGGATATGGGGGTGTGCTGGTGAACGTACGTTTGCTCGCTGGTGGAGTGGTCATGGCACTGTGCCTGACAGGGGTTGCGGGATGCGGGAGTTCGACGGGCGGGACTAATCCCAGCCCCACTGACACCACGGCGGACGGCGGTTTCGAACCCGCCAGCCCTAACACCAACAACCCGGCTGATGCCGACACCTCGGACGACCAGAATCCCACCCCGGACGACAGCACCACCGGGCCTGCGGTCCCACTCGTGGGCCAATGGCAGCCCTATGGGTTGGCCCAGTACGGTGAAATCGACGGGGTCATCCATTCCGGCGACATCACTCATTGGTACGGCGCCAGCATCGTGATCCAAGTTGGCTCCGACGGGACGTACCAAAGCTATGGGGCAGCCACCACCGGGCAGCCCGGCACCTGGACAGCCTCCGATGATGGCACTTATCTTTTCACCTCGATGGACTCCCAGGGCAACCCGACGAACACAGTGATGACCATCAAAGGCAAACTGATGTACGGAGCCAAGGCTCCCCCCACCGACTTCGGGCACACCGGCACCGGCTATATGCAATGGGTCTACAACCAGGCTTCGTGATCGGCGGTCACGTCTGACCGAGCGCCCGGCGCAGGGCTCCCCGACTAGGAGCATCACCGAACGCGTACCCCATCAACCGCGTCCAGAAACTCCCCCCTTGCCCGACCTGGAACACTGCCCCTGGATCTCAGCAGAGATATTATTTTCCCAGCACTCATGAGATGGCGGTGTTTCAATCTCGAATTTCCGTATACAATAATTCCATGGATGTTGCGAAGAGTGCACTCAAGCACGGGATTGAGGCCCACGATGTCCTCATGGCCGCTCAACAGTTCGTCATTGCTTATTCTCTTCATGATGATCCACCGCGTGAACTCCGACTGGGATTCGACACTCATGCCCGACTTCTTGAGATTGTAGTTTTGACCACCCGTTCAGGGACACAGGTCATCATTCACGCGATGCCCGCCAGAGCGATTTATATCAACCTTCTCCCACACCAAGGATAATGATGACAGACACAGGCTACACAGATGAAGAATTAGACATGTTCGAGCACTTTGCCCTTGAGGCCGAACAAGGATACGACGTGGATGACCTACGCCGCCGTGGACGCCCCAAGTTAGGCCCAGCGGCATACAGCGTAGTTGTTCCGATTCGTCTCACCGAGGAGTTGACTGCTGCGCTGGATGCCCGAGCTGCAGCGGCTGGCCAGTCGCGATCTGAAGCAGTCCGCGACCTACTTCAACGCGAACTGTTGGCAGCGTGACGGAAGTGCAACTGGACTACCAAGCAAGCTTTCACATCATCTGGCGAGGGCCGACTCTATCAACGAATCACCTAGTCACTACACAAAAACGACCACAAAACCCAAAAAGACGGGTGCGTTAGGAAGCTCCACCCTTGCCCGACTTGGAGCCCAGACGGGCACCGGCGAGGATGTTCGTGTCGAAGGTGTACGTAATGTCGCCCGCTTGGCGTTGCCGCTTCAGGGCGAGGGAAATCAGCCGGTCGAGAAGGACGGTGTACGACACGCCCAGAGGCTGCCACAGGTAGAAGGCCAGGGATCCTGGAATGGTGTTCACTTCGTTGATCCAAATCTGGCCGGAACCTGCGTCCATCAGGAAATCCACCCGGGTGACCCCCGCGAGGTCGAGGTAGCGGAAGGCACCGACAGCCAAGGTACGAATATGCTCGCGTTGCTCGGAGCTGATCTCGGCCGGGATCCGGCGCTTGAGCGACGCCATCCCCTTGCCGCCCGATTTCTTGCCCGCGGACACGTACTTGTCCTCATAGCTCAAGATGGACTCGGACATGACCGGCTCCTCGCACTCCGAGGCCTCAGCCGCGTCCGAGTCGCCGACGACCGAACAGTTGATCTCCCTCAAATTCTGCACCGCCGGTTCCACCAGAATGTAGCGCGCGAAGGTGAACGCCAGGTCGACACAGGCGCGCAACTCTTCAGTGGTGTCAGCTTTGCCGATGCCGACCGACGACCCGAGGTTCACCGGTTTGACGATGACCGGGTACGCCATCGCGGCTTCGACCTCGCCCACAACGGCGTCGGCCTGCCACTGCGGTACGGAGAATCTCAGGCCTGGCAGGACGGGGAAGCCGCCGTGCTCCAGCATGACCTTCATGGTGAACTTGTCCATGCCCACGGCCGAAGCCAGGACATTCGGCCCGACATAGGGAAGATTCATTGTTTCAAGGAATCCTTGGAGGGATCCGTCCTCGACGTTGGTGCCGTGGACGATCGGAAAAGCCACGTCGATCAGTACGCTGGACTTCTTGGCCAACGCCCGGGTGGCCTCAGATTCCAGATAGGTCCTGCCTTCGCGCACATGGAAGCCGACTCGCGAACAGGTCTTCAACAGGGCGGGAATGTCCTTGTAGGCTTCGATTCTGGTCAACCCGGCGCCAGACCACATCTCGTTGCCTTTGGTGACATAGACGGGGACAGCCTCGTACTTGGTCTGGTCCAGAGCGTCCATCGCCTGGACCGCGGAGATGACCGACACCTCGTGTTCCACCGATTTGCCACCGAACAGCACTGCCACATTGATCTTCACGAGTCCACAGTTTACTGACGCGACCCACGATGACGGATTTCCCCCGCCAGGCGGCGGCCCGCGGCTGAGAGGACAAGACAGTCCCGGCGCCCTCAGTAGTTGTCCGGCAGGTCGTTCTCCAGCAGGATCACTTTCTCCCCCGGTGCGGGCAGGGCGTACGCACGCGCTAAAGCGTCGTTGACATCCTCCACGACCGTCAGTTTCGATGGGTCAAAACCGGCTGCCTTGAGCCCGGCGGCGATGGGCTGGGTTTGGTGGGCGCCGACCAGGAAGACGTGATCGCACACCACCGCTTGTCTGCCGAATTCCTCGTTGAGCGCGTCTTGGCGCGGGCCC
>WRFP01000189.1 GCA_009778725.1 Propionibacteriaceae bacterium | reverse complement strand
CAAATCGCTGCAATCGCCAAAGTGGCTGGCGCACACGTGGCCACACGAAATGTGCGTGACTTTCAGGGGTTGGATGTGCCGGTCATCAATCCCTATGAGGCATGAGTCAGAACGAAACTTGTCGCGCAATAGCCATGAATCGGTGTATTCAGGATTCAGGATTAGCCCAGGTCGTAGCCCAGGTGGTAGGCACGGTCCATTTGTGATTGTCGCAGGGCGGCCCAGACTTCGGGATCGGTGGTGGTGGAGCCGCCGAAGACGATGAATTGGCGGTGGGTGGCGCGGGTGCTGATGCGGTCGGTCAGCATCACGGCCTCCATCCCCTGGTACAAGCCGGTGCTACGCAATTCCTCCTCCGAGTGACCGGCCGTGCACAGCACGAATGCCTGTTGGACGATCTTCTGCTGGGACACGATCTGCGCCTCGGCGCTGGTGTCCTTGGCCTTCAGGTGCCCGGGCTCATAGGCGTACCCAACCGTCCACACCCGGTCGAACCAGCCCTTGAGGATCGCCGGGCAATCCGACCACCACACGGTGTACAGGAAGACCCACACGTCGGCCGCTTCGAGTTTGGCCTGCTCATCCGCCACATCGGCGGGCACCGGGACATCGGCCATCAGGCGCGATTCGCGCAGGTACCCTTCCCCGTCGAGGACCGGGTTGAAATTCATGGCGTACAGGTCAGAGATCGTGTGGGTGTGCCCGGCGTCGTCCAAGCCCCTGACCAGGGTGTCCAGCAGACGCCCGGTGAACGATTCATGGCTGGGGTGTGCGAACACAATGTGGACATGCATGGGTGTGCTCCTTCGACAGGTGTCACTCTAATCTATCCACGCAGCCTAACGGACGGGTCCGAGAATTTTTCAGTACGGTACCTGAAATCACCATTGTGTGATGCTTCATGTGCGACGTCTCGCCCCACATGATCAGCACGTCAGTGCTAAAACTTCACGCAGGCACTGCGGTCTGCTCCAGCGATCCAGCTGCCACCGACGTGGTCCCAGCCTCGGCCCGCCGCCGGACAATCAACTGCTGAACGTACAAAGAAATCCCCATGTACAGCAGCGCCGTACTGTTGCTTCCCCGAACAAGGGTGTCCAGATACACGTGCGCCCCCATGGTGACGACCCACAAGACGAGCGTCCAGATGGTGCCGCGGCGCATGACGGTGTCGTCCTGCGTCCACACCCGGCAGGTCGCGGCCCGGATCGCGCCGAATCCAGCCGCCAGGATGACCAGGCTCACTGCCAGTACGACGATCGACGTCTCGCTGACCCCGATCCAGTCAGTGGCGATGGCCGACACAGCCAGGATCAGACCAACACCCATGATGACAAGAGCCAGTGTCGGCCGCTCTTTCACGGGTCGCGGGAGAAGCTGCCGCCGCAAAATCACGACGAACACCAGAACGTACACCAAGTACGGCCAGTCGTCCCCGATCTGCTCGTCCAACTCTCACGCTCCTTTCATCGCGCGCCGGAGATATAGCGTACTCGCCCCAACGCCAACACGTGGTGATTTAGGCTCAGCTTCGGCGAGTCTGTTCAGCCCCGCTTAGCCCCTACCATGCCCCGGTTGACCTGGTCGATCACCGACAAAAATCGGTCGCGGATTCGTGGTTCCAACACCGATGCCGCTTGCGGTGCCACGTTAGTGACCAATACGGATACAGTACGCGCTGCAGCCACCACCTGGTCCTCATCCAGAGCGGCAGTACGGGCCAACTTCGCCCAGTGGTCGGGGCGAACCTCCGCACTTCTGGTGGCGCCGCCAATCTTCATTGCCAACTCATCGTTTAGTTGTGGCCAGAACATGGTTGCGACCTGATCGTACGCTGGCGCAAAGGTGACGCTACTCGGGCGGAGGAGCAGAGTGTAGTTCTTGGCATGGGCATCACTGTTGCCTGTTGCGACAGCAAAGGCAAGTCGGTCGATGAACTGGTATACAAGCAGATCGCCGGGATCGTGACGACGCAGCAACAGGATCGCCTGTTTAGCTGACAGCCCGTACTTCTTCCCACGCGACATTCCGGCCGCTTGCGCGAAGTCTTCCCCGTGGATCCGCACTGCCGGTGATGTTGTCGTGTCGCGGTCGAAACGCTCCACAAGGAATGCCTGCTGTCCCAGAACCTGCATGACGATGCTCTGAGGAGTCGGGATTCCGACCAGTCGGGCAAGGCTCATTGTGGCAGCCTCAACGTCCTCCACTTCCGGGAACCGGGTCGAACCGGGCTTGAGAATGTGCGTCGATGGGATCGTGGGGCTTGGTTGGAACCAGCGCCCATCGATCAACGCCATGGCAAACTTGGATTGCGTACCCGCCAGTGAGAACCTACCGCCGTTCAGGTCTGGATCCAACCACCTGTCCGGGTCATGTCTCAATGTGCTGATACGGTACGCAATGTCGTCATCGGTCAGGGGAAGGAGCGGATTGTCCGAACGCTGTGGTGGCTGATCGGTCGTGGTCAGCACCAACCCGCCCGCCACATCACCGCCAATCTGGGCGAGCAAATCGAACACCTGGCTACTGGCGGCGTCAGTGTCGTGCGCGATCCTGTCTCGTGTTCGCTGATTGTCAGGCAGAAGGTTGTCAAGAAACCGATAGGGAGCCGACTTCGACCATCCGCCGTGCCGTGGAATCGACAGCGAGACGGGCGTTTCGCCAGCCTGCTCGTCATACGAGAACGCCGCCGCTTGTGGACCAGTGGATGTGAACCGGCCAACTGGTCGGCCTTCAAGCCAGGCAAATAGACTGCTGGTCATGTCGCGTCCTGGACCAACGACGAAGGCAGTGCGAGGATTTTCACTTCGAGAGTACGGAACACCTGATGAACCTGGCTGATGTTGATGGGCGTGGCCTGTCCCGATTCGATGCTTGTGACAGTGCCGACGGGCACACCGGCTCGGGTGGCGAGTTCCTGGACTGTCCAGCCGTGCTGTTGGCGCACTTCCGCGGCAATAAGAGCCATACGCGCCGGGCTGTTCATAAAGGCTCGACGCGTCCACCAGCGTGTGGTCTCACTCGCACCGTCCATAGGCTCAGTGTATTGGATCATGGGTACCAGGAGTGATGTTACGGGTAACCAGTTAGACCTGGAACAAGCTTCGTACGCTGAGGACGATCAACCCGGCGAGGCTGTTTTCAGTCAAAGTGACCATGTATACTTGACCATGTCGATACTTCAGATGTGGAGTCACCATGACACTCACCGTCAACATCGCCGAGGCGAAAGCGCAGTTGTCGCATCTGGTTGAGCAGGCCCTGCAAGGTCAAGATGTCATCATCGCTCGTCGCGGTGCGCCGGCCGTTTACCTCACCCCCGTACAACCACCAACCAGGCGTGAACTCGGCTTTGTCCCAGGAAGCCTTCCTGACAGCTTCTTTGACCAATTGCCCGAAGAAGAGCTAGCCGCCTGGGGACTGTGATGCGTCTACTGCTGGACACACACGCTTTTTTGTGGGCCGCCCAGGAGCCTTCCAAGCTCTCCCTCGCCGCACGAGAGGCGATCGAGGATCTCGAGAACCGTCTCTATGTGTCGTCCATCAGCGCCTTCGAAATCATGACCAAGCATCGCCTCGGCAAACTGCCTGGCTTCGATCCGGTGATCGCCTCCTATGACACGATCATGAAGCGCCTCCAAGCCACCGACCTGCCAGTCAGTACCGCCCACGCTGCATTCGCCGGACGCTTCGACTGGGCACATCGAGACCCTTTCGACCGCATCCTCGCCGCTCAAGCAACCCTCGAAGATCTCCAGTTAGTGACCGTTGATCACGCGTTCGTCGACCTACCCTGGGTCAACACACTCTGGTAGCCAGTGGTGCCATTGTGGGTTTGACTAGGATTTTTAAGTACCCCCACTGGGACTCGAACCCAGGACACGCGGATTAAGAGTCCGCTGCTCTAACCAACTGAGCTATGGAGGCTTGCGCGGTTATATTACCCCACTGGGAAGCGGGTGGGGAAAT
>WRFP01000188.1 GCA_009778725.1 Propionibacteriaceae bacterium | reverse complement strand
GAGGACGTCAACCGCCTCACCCACATCATCCCGATACTCGAACACGTGTTCGATACTATCAACCTGGTCAGACATTCACCCACTTATCCACAACCCCCAACAAACCCGACAAATCTATCCACAGACCCCCACAACCCCTTGACAAAACCCACACCACCCACTTCATAAACAATAGACAACCATTATTCATAACAAAGTATAATTCACCGGCGATCATAATGAACCTGTGTATTCCGAATTTCCCTGATGTGGAGCTTCTCCTAATGTGCCCTACCCACGGTGAACCGAAGGCCACCATCAGCTGAATGCATCGGCCTGTGTGGGTTTCAGTGAATGGACAGTGGTGGAAGAATAGTGAGAAAGTGGTAGGGAAATGCTTTGTGACATGGGAAAATAGTGGTGTCATCAGACCATTTCGGTCCGTGAGAGAACACATCCCAGATGTAATGATCACAACGGCCCACTGGTGTATCTGTCAGGTTCGATGACCACAATCCTGGCGGGTGCGCAGGCCTGGCACCCGCGATACGTCTGGAGGAGCACACTGAACTGCATGACTGGGCACGCACTTCGGGCCTTGTGCCCAGGCACAAGGACTCGAACCCGGAGATCAAGATCGCATCCTTGGTCACGGGAACTAACAGCGTCGCCGACACGGATATCCTGCGCCATGGAGGATGTTCCGGTTGTTCGCCCAGCCGAAATACCATGTCCCGGCTGCGGCGCACCGGACGAGCGACATTCGAACCCCACATCTTGCGACGTACGTCCAGTACGTGTACAAGATGCGGAGACCGAATCTTCACCCGTCCAGCACGTCCTCGCTCGGAACAGCGTATTCCAGCACGCTCCAAGGGCGCCGTCGACGCGGGGATCGTTTCTCTGCTTATCCCGACATCGCGATTAACCCCCAGGCTAACCTGACCCAACAACAAAAAAGGTTACAAAAGAGTTTGCAGAACTCTCTTGTTTGAACACCTTGGAGACGTTGTGCAGATCCGGCATGAGCGTGGGTTGATATAGGTCTGCGCCCGGGTTGACGATAACCGACATCCATCCAAAGCCCCACGCCATCAACCCGGCATCTGTCCAAGCGTAAGCCATTGAACCAATGGCGGCGATTCTGTGAACACCGGTCAAGCCGGGTAACCTGAATGGGGTATCCATTTCTAAGGTCGGTCTATCGATTCCGCAAGCTGCCCCCGCGAGGTTGTTGGCCGATCCCCAGCACCACACCGTACCATCGTCTTGCAGCGCGTAATAGCCGTACCCCACGGCCACCTCGGTGATATTTGTCAAGCCATCAACCTCAACTGCCTGGACCGGACTACCGTCCTCAGAGGGTTTGGCCAGCCAGACCGTACTATCGTCTGCAAGACCCAACACATAACCCCACCCATTCGAGTCGATCTGTTTGATGTTGGAAAACCCAGGAATCGCTTGGGGAGTCGTCACCGCCACGCCATCGTCGCCCCACCCCCACACCTGACCATCGGTAGTCAGAGCATAGGTTGCCTGCTGGCCGCTGACCAACTGGCTCATCAACGGCAACCCAGTGAGAACCGGGGTGGCGGAGCTCACAGTTGCTCCATCGCTGACAACATCCTGCCCCCACCCCCACACCTGACCGTTCTTGTCCAGAGCATAGGCATTGTATTCACCAGCCGCGACAGACTTGATGTTTTCCAGGTTAATCGGCGCAGGAATAGACGGATCTCCAGCCCGTCCCAACTGGTGGGTGTCGTTCTTTCCCCAAGACCACAGACTACCGTCGGCCCTGACAGCGTAGGCGGCATTGTAGGCGGCCACGTATGTCACATCTGTCACTCCAGGGACGACCGTGATGTCGAATAAATTGGTAGATTCACCATTGCTACCTATGCCACGCACTCCCACTTGGTCCAAACCGGTCGACAGTAAGGTGCCGGGCGGTGCGGACAGGATTGCCGACGGGTCTTGCAACGCCGCAGTAGGGATTGCCGACGGGTCTTGCAACGCCGTAGTAGGGATTGCCGACGGGTCTTGCAACGCCGTAGTAGGGATTGCCGACGGGTCTTGCAACGCCGTAGTAGGCATCGCCGGCGGCGTGGGCTGAGGGTGACGGGTAGCTCCCAGCCATATCCCACCGCCTGCGATTCCAGATAGGACAAGTGCACCGACTAGAAGGACCAACAATCGCGAGCGGTGGGCTACCCGTCGATGCCGGTCCGCCTGCGTGGCCACCGACATCGCAGGAGTCTCGCCCTCCGGTGTGGTTGTGTGACCTTTCTTCGACCGCGGTTGAGGCGGCTTGGGGGGTCGGACGTTGGTATCCCCGGGTTGAGCGGTGTGGGGGTCCTCGGGGTGCCCGGGACCGTCAGCCTCGTCTGAGGTTGTGTCGGGTTGCGCCACCACGCTCGGGGTACGCGGCAGGTGCAACTCTCGTTCGATGTCCTGTAGCGAATGGACGAAATCGAGCATGGTGGCAGGTCGTATCGCCGGGTTACTGGCCATGGACATCCGTATCAGTGCGTCGAGCGACGCTGGCACGTCGGCTCGGGTCAAGGCAGGTGCAGGCGTGCTCAGGATGCGTTTTATCAGGGCGTCCGGTGTGTCGCCACTGTCAGGCGCCTGGTAAGGGTGATGCCCCATTAACAGGTGCCACAAAGTCGCTCCCAGGGAGTACACCTCCGTACGAGCCGAAGCCGAAGCCCTGCCGTTGAGAAGTTCCGGCGGCGCCCACGGCACCGATAGTCCCCACTGCGAATCCGCGTCGCTCATCTTCGTGGCGATACCGAAGTCTGACAAACCCGGGTTGCCGTACCTGTCGACGAGGATGTTGGCTGGTTTGATATCGCAGTGTAGCAAGCCGAAACGATGAGCGGTTTCGACCGCACTGCCGATCTGGATGCCGATGCGCAAAACCTCCGGAACGGACAAGCGTTCGTGTTTGACACGAAGATCGAGGTTCTCACCCGGGTAATACATCATGACAATGTACGGACGACTGTCGTCAGTCATCCCCGCCCAGTGAACTGACACAATATTGGGATGCTCCAACCGGGCCATGGCATCGGCCTCATCCTGGAACTGTGCGGCGGCGGCCTCGGACAGGTTGACTCCACGCATGACCTTGACAGCCACCTGACGATTGGGACTGGCCTGCTGATAAAGGTAGACATCCGCGTACCCACCTTCACCGATTTTGCGGACAAAACTCAACCCAGAGATCACAGGCGGGGTACGCGCAGCGTCGCTCATTCCGGCCTTTCCGGTCTCACCAACATTGGTGAATCGACCATCGCGCTCCCACACTTGTCCTACCCGATCAAAATGCTACCAGTCATCCTCAGCATCTGCATCGGCAGTTGTCCGAAAATCATGAGGAGGAGGGCATGACACCCGGTTGCACACCTCTGCCCTGGGGGTTGCCTCGTGTGTACGTGCCCCGTGCCGCCCCACCCCCCGTGCCCAGCCGATGGGCACCGTCAACCGCCCCAACACCTGAGGGACATAATGGTCGGGTGACGTTCCCACTACTTCATTCTGGAAAAGTACGCCGGTTGTACGGCCTGCCTGATCCTTCACAATTGCTCATGGTCGCGACAGACGCGATCTCGGCTTTCGACTTCGTTTTGCCGACTCCCATTCCCGACAAGGGCACCATCCTGACGCAAATGTCCTTGTGGTGGTTCGATCGGCTGGCCGATGTCGTGGAAAACCACGTTGTCTGGGGATCGCGTGTCGGGGGTGACGCGGGACCGTACGCTCTGCCTGAAGAGTGGCAGGGACGCACCATTGTTGCGGAGAAATTGGACATGATCCCCGTCGAGTGCATCGCGCGGGGTTATATCACGGGGTCGGGCTGGGCTGAATACCAGCGCTCGCAGACCGTGACCGGGATTCCCCTTCCGGCGGGGTTGCGCCACGCGGACAGGCTTCCGGAGCCGATCTTCACCCCGTCCACCAAGGCTGACATCGGGCAGCACGACGAG
>WRFP01000187.1 GCA_009778725.1 Propionibacteriaceae bacterium | reverse complement strand
GGCAGCATCCGGCGCAGCCCAAACCATCAGCTACGCCACAAACAACCCACAAGCCCCATTCACCCATATCGAACCCGAACCAGAACCCCAAACCGGAGGAACCGGAAACAAACCACCGGTCGTACCACCCGTGATACCACCCGCACCATTCCCCAGCAACCAACCAACCAACACACCCAGTTCGCAGCCTGGAAACTCCACCGGAGGGCCGGGATCACCTGAGGCCCTGCAACAAACACTCAAACTGGATTCGACTGAGAATAATCTGCAGCACATATTCAACAACGCTAGTCATGACCATGGTTTAGATTCACTGATTAGTACCTACGGGAGCCAGGAGAAGGCCTTTGCAGCGATAGTTAACAGTATGCAGGGGAAAACATTTCCAGCCTCTGGAGACTTCAGTATTAAAAGCACCGTATCGGGTGTGACGGTAACGATACGAGGTACCATCATTGATGGGATCGCCCGGATTGGAACCGTGTTCGCATGACATCACAAACAGAACTACCACCTCACCTGATCGATCTTGTTACCTGGGTTGCTCGCCCCCTAGGCCCCGTGTGGGCAAAGCAGGCCGGTGACCAAGCTCGAAGTGCTCGTATTATCGACTTGTCCACGACGCGAATCCATCTGGAGCCAGATCCCGGGCTTCCCGTGGTGCCAATCCCGAACGGCCCGTTGCCCTGGTGGGCATGTGTCGAGAAAGAAGACCAACCACTGTCCGAAGTGATGCTGTGGTTCCGGGATGGTCGGCTCACCGAACTAGAACAGCCCTGGTACACCGACGATCTTCCGTCAGCCTGGCCGCTAGCGTCACAGGTCATCGTGAAAGGCCCCAGCCAGACCATCAGCGAGGAGAACTATCCCGAGGTGGCTCAGTGGTTCCGGGAGCATCCAGCCGAAGGCCTTCCATTTTGGAGTGATGATGATGGCAGTGCTCCTTGGGGCTCAAGAGGGTAAGTGATGATACAAGCGCCATACACAGGTTTGATGATCAGAAGTCAGATCACTTTCACGTGGTGGTAGTTATAGTCAAAGTGAGAACAGATGGTGATCGACTCTGCCCTTCACCACGATGTCGACATGATTGTTCGACCAGCGCTGGAAACCGATGCTACTGGCTCGTGGGGAGCGCTGGAGTTCTTTCACAGTAAATTTGCATTGATTGCCGATTGTCTTTCGGGGTCTCTTGGGTACGCAGAAGTGTTCGATTTCCTGACATTCGCTAGGAGCCATCCCAATGCCGCCAAGGTGTTGCGCGGTTGGGGTGTCTCCGGGCTGCATGTCGGGCAAGAGGATGTTATTCTTTTCCAGCACGGCATCCTTGATACTCTGCGAGGTGTTGAAGCGTGGCAGTTTCACATCCGTATAGACACGACTCCCGACGAGGCAGGAGAACTTGAATTGCAGTTATCTGAGTTGTTCCCACTGAGGATGGTCGACGAATGAGGAACTGTGGGCTCATGAGGCAACCAGTAAGCCTTCCCCACACTATTGTCGACCTTGTCGCCTGGGTCGCCCGGCCGCTCGGATCTGAGTGGGCAACACGGGTGACCAACCAAGCTCGCAGCGCCCGGGTACTAGACTTCTCACCCACACACATCCATGTGGAATCGGACTCCACCCTTCCTGTCCTGCCCATTCCTGACGGTCCGTTACCTTGGTGGGCCAGTGTCGAAACTGACGTCCAGGTCTTGTCTGAGGTGATGGTGTGGTTCCACGACGGTCGATTATCCCAACTCGAACAACCCTGGTACACCGACGAACCTCCCTCCACATGGCCGCTGGCTTCACAGGTCACGGTGATGGGCCCCAGCAGAAGAGTACGCGAAGACGACTTCCCCGAAGTGGTCCGGTGGTTCCGAGAACACCCAGTCCAGGGTCTGCCCTTCTGGAGCGACGATGCCAGGGCTCCCTGGGGCTGGGAAAGATGAGCCGAGGGAGCTAACGTCCGGTCAGACTCATATTCAGATTGCTTTCGGTGGGAGCGAGGTCAGGTACCATTCTCCATGATTCTTCGCGTCCTTGATGCCCTTGACTTAACAATTATTGTCGGTCCAACCCCCGGCGGTCCCCTTCAGCCTCACCCCATTATCTACGCTTCGGACATCGTGGCCCGCCACACCAGGAGCACATGATGCTGCACGTACTGATGAACGGCTACCCAATCGGCGATCTAGAGCCCGCTGAACTACCATGTCCCGGCTGCGGCGCACCGGACGAGCGAATCTTCAGACCCCACATCTTGCGACGTACGTCCAGTACGTGTACAAGATGCGGGGTCCGAATCTTCACCCGCCCGGCACGTCCTCGCTCGGAACAGCGTATTTCAGCACGCTCCTGGTCACCGATGGAGTGTCCTTCGAGGTGAACGCTTCTATAGACGAGTGTCTGGCTTGGACGAAAGACTTCGATGCAGCCCGACCCAGGTTGCAGACCTACACTGACATCCTGGAAAGGGTCCAAGGTAGGTCGGCAAGATGCTAAAGGACACAGGCAGAACGACCCAATCCTGATGACAGACCGACCTGTCTGAACGATTCCACAATGCATGTCACCTCACTTTATATAACTATGGTTATAATAAGCAGAGTTACATATCTGTACGAACGGAGTACCCGCGAATGAACCAGGCGCGTAAACCACTCGATATGTTCGACCGTGATGTCGAATGGGATGAGTTGATCCACTTCGCCACATCCACGCAACCGAAGGCGACATTGGGTATCGTGTCTGGACGTCGTCGCCAAGGAAAGACCTTCTTGCTGGATTCCCTCGTGACGACGCTGGGTGGATTCCTGTTTACCGCAACCGAGTCAACGCAGGCCGACTCACTGCACCAGTTCGGCCAAGCATTGGCAATTCACCTCGGCGAACCGGTTCCATTTCGATTCGCTGACTGGACGGAGGCTATCACCAAGTTGATGAGCATCGCTCAGAACGGTCCTACGCCAGTGGTGATCGATGAATTCCCTTTTTTGGCTAAAGCATCTCCACAGTTGCCGTCGCTCATTCAAAAAGCGCTCGATCCGACCGTGCAACGAAACAACACCCCAGTCAGGCTGATTCTTTGTGGATCTGCGATCTCTTTCATGGGTCGTCTGCTTTCCGGTGGAGCTCCCTTACGGGGGCGAGCGGGACTTGAGATGGTCGTCCCCACCCTTGATTACCGTCTGGCAAGGCAATTCTGGGAGATTTCCGATCTACGTACGGCAGTCCTGGTGAATTCCGTTGTTGGGGGTACCCCGGCATATCGCCGCGAGTTCACTGCCGACGATGTGCCCACCGGACCGGGTGATTTTGACTCGTGGATGTGCCGCGCCGTTTTAAATCCCAGTAGGCCACTGTTCCGGGAGGCCCGATATCTCTTGGCCGAGGAACCCGATTTTCGTCAAACAGCACTTTATCACGCGGTGCTCGCTGCCATCGCGGAGGGAAATACGACTCGGGGTGGTATTGCCAATTACCTCCAGCGAAAATCGACTGACCTCGCCCACCCCCTAGGCGTACTCCAAGACATGGGTTTGATCACACACGAGTCGGACGCATTCAGGCGCAATCGGGCTGCCTATCGCATTGCGGAACCATTAGTCACGTTTTATCATGCAGTCATGCGCCCGCAGTGGGGCGACCTTGAGCGCCCTGGCCGAGCGACTGAGGTCTGGCAACGCTCACAACACACGTTTGAAAGTTTGGTCGTCGGACCACACTTCGAACAGATCGCGCGTCAATGGGCTCGTTGGTACGCCGATGATCAGTATTACGCAGGTCACCACCCAAGCCAGGTAGTGCACGGCACGGTACCGGATCCGCAGGCGAGAACGACCCACGAGATCGATGTGGCTACCTTCGGCAACAGTAACAACACGCGTACCTTGTTGGCGATCGGTGAGGCCACGTGGCAAGAGGTAGTCGGCATGGCTCACCTGCACAGGCTGGAGCATATTCGCGACCTGCTCGTCCACCGACATGAACCGGGAGCTGACTCCGCTCGACTCTTCCTGTTCAGCGGTAACAGTTT
>WRFP01000186.1 GCA_009778725.1 Propionibacteriaceae bacterium | reverse complement strand
GGCACGCTCGGTCGGGGTGCCGCAGACAGCAGCCGACGGGTGGATCGCGCAAGCCAGCTCCAACACGGTGGCCCCTGGCCGTGCCGCTCCCGTGATGTCCGAGGCAAGGTGCATGACATTGGGTAGTTGGAGAACAAACGGCACTTCAGGGACATGCAAAGACGTGACATGACTGCGCAGGGCCTGCACCACCGACTCCACCGCATACTCATGCTCGGCGAGGTCCTTGGACGAGGACGACAGCGCCTGGACCAACGTGGGTTCGTCAAGGTCCCCGTGAATCGTACCCGCGAGAACCCGGGATGTGATGAGCCCCCGATCCTGGCGTACCAACAACTCCGGACTGGCCCCGACAAGGTTCTTCACCGCGAACGTCCACGTTTGCGGATACGCCGCGGCCAGCCGGGCAAGCAGCACCCGGAGATCGATCTGGCTGTCGGCCCGGGCATACTCATCGCGCGCCAGTACGACCTTCTCCACATCCCCGTCATGGATGTGGGCAATCGCCTGACTGACCGCGCCGATCCAGTCCTGCCTGCTCAGACATCCGTGATGAAAAATCATCGGGGTCGGTGCGCCGTCTGACGCTCTGTTCTCCGTGGTGCGGGTCGAACTGGCAAGGTCCCCAGTATCGCCATGTGATGTGTCTGCTGTCCAGGTTGCCCCATCCCAGGTGGTCACCCATGACATGCCGTGGCGCTGCCCGACAACGATCCGGGGAACCACCACTTCGTACTGCCCCTCAGGCGAAAAGGGAAAGCTGATGAATCCGACCGGCCCGGCCATGGGTTCGTCCGCCAGTGACTCATCCCGGCAGACCTCAGTGGGAGCGATCAACTCGTTCCACCAGGCTTCCGCAGCAGCCGATGAGTCACAAGTACGCCTCTGGCCTCCGCCGAAACCGACCATCCCCGCCCCTTGACGTACCCAGCAACAAACATCCTGCCCATAGGGGAGGATGTCCACCAAGCTGGCGATGGTCCCCACGGACGATGTGACGACGCGATGAGTGAAGGGCATGATACCCAAGGTTACTCTGACCACAAGTCGACCGGTCACCGCAAGATGACCCAACAGGATTTCGCTACAACGAGTTGGAATGACTCGATCTCCTCAATTGTAAACTTGAGCAACGTAGAGGACTCGTTTTGGAAAGACCGGTACTACTCGGGAAGGCGGCTGAACGTGCCTTCAGGAAACTTCTACGCAGACTTGAGGGACTGGAGCTTCAACGACATGATCAGCAGTTACACAATGTTCCGTATCGCTGGACCTGCCTGGGTGGGTGTCTTGCTGCTTGTGCTCATGTCGGGATGCGGGTCAAGTTCCTCTGATGTACCGTCAGTGGCAATTCCGCCGATAACAGCACACGCGGTTCTTGATCTGTCCAGCTCAACGATTGAGTTGCCAATTGCCGCGTATGGTATGTCGTTGGGGGACGAACAATTCGTTCTCGCCGCGCAGTCCATAGTCCTCTGGCGGTGTGCGAACCATACTGAGGCCCTCTCTTCCCAGGCGCTTGAGGATGCGCAAGCTTGGCTTTCCTGGGGAGGATACAAAGGCCAATGGCTGTACGGGTACTGGGACGCGCCCTACGTCACGGCCAACGGGCTTGTGCCGAAAAACGATCAGCCGGGCGGCAGTGTGAGCCCTGCTGACGCGCCCGAGTGCTTCCAACAGAGTGACTACTTGTCGCTCGCCGTGGTTGACACCTCGACAGCCGGGAGCCTAGCCACTTCTCGGCTGGTTAGAGATACGGTTCAAGCGTTGGATTCGGCTACACGAGACCCGCGATTTGTAGCTCTGGTTGCCGCGCGGGTGTCTTGTGTTGAGAAGCAGGGGTACTCAACCGGCGACAACGAGTTGGGCAGCGTTGTCATCGATGCATCGTGGTCGTCTGAGCAAACGCTTCGAGCCGCACTTGCCGAGGCAACGTGTAGTGATGAGTTGAACTTCGTGCAACAAGCTGGTGATATCAATGCAACGTACGAACAGTTGACCATTGACGCCAATCAGGCTGAATTTGTGGCCATCAAACAGATCGCTGATGATCGTGTGGCGCAGGCGACAGAGGTTTTGCGGAGTGCAGGGTTGATTTAGCTCATGCCAGAGAACCGGCAAAGCACGGGACAATGCGAAATGAGTCTGCGGGCTACGGAAGGGTGTTTCCCGAAACAACCGGAGTGAGCATTGCGAGACTCGGCAATCATGCGATGCTGACGGCAGATGGTTACTGCGAGCGATGGCTCGGGTAGCGGGAAGTCTCGGCGCGTGTTCCCGAACTGCCAAGGCCAGCCGCGTGCTAACGACGCTCGAAATGTAGGCCGGTTTCGTCGGATGGAAACTATCGGGCGAAATGCCTTTGCCCCGTTTGTGACGTTCATCCGTGTTCTACGCTCCCAGTCTTCAATCTCCGCCCTGGCCAGTTGTGGGGTCAGCGTCTGGTTCAAGAAAGCACGATGGGCAATGCGGCGGAAGCCAGCCCTGAACGCTTTCGCAGTCGCCTTCGACGGGAGCATCAACCCGGCGGAGAACAACTGAAAATGAAAAATTGCTAGAACCCCAATCCACCGTTAATGGGCCCCTGCCGCTGAACGATATGCTTGGATGTCGGGAAGGGCCGCTGGTTCTGGCCCGTGAGACTGTTGAGGGATGTGAATGGGCAAGCAGGTGGTGGATGACAGTGCGGATGTGATCGTCGTGGGTGCTGGTCCAGGGGGGTCTTCGACAGCGACTCACCTTGCCAAAGCGGGTTTGTCGGTGCTGTTGCTGGAGAAGTCTGAGTTTCCGCGGGAGAAGATTTGTGGCGATGGGCTGACTCCTCGGGCGATTAGGGAACTGGCCTTGCTTGGTGTCGATGTGCCGGGTTTGCCGTGGAAGCGGTCTAAGGGTTTGCGGATTATCGTGGGTAAGACCCGGTATTTGATGGACTGGCCCGATCTGCCCGATTTCCCCAACTTTGGGATGGCTGTGCGGCGGACGATTTTCGACCAGTTCTTGGCTGAGCATGCCGTTGAGGCAGGGGTACGGCTGCTGACCAGTGCCAATGTTCATTCGCCGATTGTTGACAGGGGACAGATCACCGGAGTGGTCACCAAAGATGGTCGGCGTTTTGAGGCGCCCGTGGTTGTCGCGGCTGATGGCGGTTCGGCCCGTCTGGCCGTTTCGATGGGGTTGCACCGGATGGAGTCCCGGTCGATGGGCATGGCAGTACGGACGTACTTCTCCTCACCGCTGGCCGATGAGGACTGGCTCGACTCCTGGCTGGAGATGTGGGACGGGCCGGTCGGACGCTCCCACCTGCTGCCCGGGTACGGCTGGATCTTCCCCCTGGGTGACGGAACATGCAATGTCGGTATGGGGCTGCCCGACGCGAGCCACTACCGTACCCTCGACTATCGCGACATGCTGACCCGCTGGCTGGCCACGATGCCCGAACAGTGGGGGCTGACCGAGGAACACCGGATGGGCAAGGTGAGTAGCGCCGCACTGCCGATGGGATTCAACCGCAAACCAGTCTTCACCCGGGGGCTGCTCCTGATCGGCGACGCCGCCGGGACCGTCAACCCGTTCACCGGTGAGGGGATATCGTACGCGATGGAGTCCGGCCGTTTCGCCGCCGAGCACATCGTCCAGGCCCATGCCCGGGGTATCCGGACGCCGTCTGCCAATCGTGCCCTGGCCGCGTACGCCCGGCACCTGACCAGCGAATGGGGATCGTACTTCTGGCTCGGCGGGCTGTTCCACAAGTTCATCGTCCACCCCTCGATCATGCGTTTATCCGCCCACTATGGCCTGGCGGTGCCGGTCATCCGCAACCTGACCAACCGTCTGTTGTCCCACCTGGTCGACCGCCCCTCGCGCGACGGGTACGACCGGGTCATCAATGCCCTGTGTGCCATCGCCCCCGAAGCGTGAGTCCGTCGTCGTGTCCCTGGTTGCCCCAGCCATGAATCGGTGCATCCGGGATAAACTAAACAGCAAAACGTGGAAGGTGAGCCGATGCAGCAGGACATGGGACCGGAAGTGACCCCCGAAACTCAGGTACCGTGGGGGCT
>WRFP01000185.1 GCA_009778725.1 Propionibacteriaceae bacterium | reverse complement strand
GGGAGCCGGAGCATCGCCTGAGAAGGTGAACAGCGCAATAGACGAATCGGTTCCCTCCATCGCATCGACCAGAGCGCTGCCAGCCGCCTTGAGGGTGGCGATCGGATTCCCGCCCATCGAGCCGGACAGATCAGCCACCAGGCCGAGCCTCAACCCCGACCGGAAACAGTCAGACGGCAGCGAAGGGTTGACCCGCTCCAGAATCATCGGAAACGGATACTTCAGGCTCGTACCACCGGTCACGCTCGACGGAAGCGCGAGCGACGGAGTCGTGGTCGAAGCGTCCATCCACGTGCCAGCCGACGCGGCGCTGACCTTGACAGCGACCCGTCCATTGACCGCCTTGGCCTCACTGAGCGGGATCACGAATGAACAGCCATCGGCGGTGACCGTACACGTCGCCCAGTCCCCGGTGAAGGGTACTTGCGTGGTGGCGTTGACCAAATCCAAGGTCGCCCCGATGGGCGGCTGAACCTGCCCGGTATCGTCCCTCGTACCATTGACCGGGAACGTCAGGACCACCTGATTGGCGCCTGGAGTGGGCGGTGCCGACCAGGCGTTCTGCGCCGAACTCATCACACCGAACACCAAACCCAAGGCCACCACCGTGGCCACACCCAGCTTGCCCATTTTTCCCCGGACACGCGCTGACAACACACTCATGTAAATTCCCCTTTATCCTGGACTGGCCGACACCCCGATAGTCGGCTCTGCTCTAGTCCTCAACCTGGATGCACCGATCCATGACTCGCGACGCGAGCGATCAGTGATTCAGGTTACGATCAATCCAATTCAGGCCTGGTGGCAAGTAATTGCCTTGTGGCATTTCCCGGACACCATCGCCAAGCAACAGCCCCCGGATTGGTTCAATCCTACCTACCGGGTACCCGGCACACAACCTATGTGTATCATGGTGATATATTGAGCACTGTTCATCTGCCGAGGAGATATTTCCTGGTTTCCAGGATGTGTTTTCAGGGCTGGCGGATACCACGGGACTGCGTCACGACCACCTCTGCCAGTCGTGACGGATGGCCGTGAAATACCTTGTCACATCCGATATTCTGCCGCAGTTTTCGCGGGACACAACCCCTGGACAATCCCAACGATCCACCCAAGGGTGCAGACCTGGCCAGACCTGGCCACTGACCGCTTCATCGCGGTTCGAGTTCTTAGTAAAAACACATGATTCAGGATCAAATCAGGCGTTGCGGGTCAGCCGTACGACCGTCCCGAGCACCTCGCCACCAACTTCGGGCCGCAGAACTGTTGCAAATAATTGAGATGCAATTAATTGGTCGTGGGCCGCCTCGACCTCGAGTTCTGCCCGCTGGCCCTTGATGGCGAGCACCGGGGCGTGCTGCAGCACAGCGTCCATCATGACGATCAGTTCGCGCACCGGCGCCAGCGCACGACAGGTCACAACCGAGGCAGTCCCGTCGTACTGTTGGGCGCTGGATCTGACGACGCTGACTGAGGCCTCCAGGCCCAGCCGCTCCACACACATGGTCAAAAAATCGACTCGCCGGCGCATCGGCTCGACCAGCTCCAGTCGCAGATCGGGGCGAGCGATCGCCAACGGTAGTCCCGGCAATCCGGCCCCCGCCCCCACGTCGGCCACCCGGGAGCCGCGGGGAATCAGCCCCGACACGCACATACTGTTGAGGATGTGGCGATCCCACAGCCGATCCTGTTCACGAGGTCCGAGCAGACCCCACTCGATCCCTTCGCGCGCCAGCAACCCGGCGTACCTGATCGCCAACGGCAACCGGGGACCGAAGACCTCGTCACAGATGGGACGCAGGTGTTCGGGAATACTCACTCAGGCCGGCTGATGACGACGTGCCTCTTGTCGGCCTCGCCCTCGGACTCGCTGTGCAACCCGGCCTCTGCCACCGCGTCGTGCACGATCTTGCGCTCGAACGGGTTCATCGCCTCCAAGGCCTGCGACTCGCCGGTGGACTGGAGTTCGGCGACAGCGGCCGCCACGATCTCCTGAATCTCCTGACGCCTCTTCTCCCGGTGACCGGCGACATCCAGCATCAGCCGCGAATGACGGCCCAGCTTGGTCAGCACCGCCAACCGGGACAGGTCCTGCAGGGCTTCCAGCACCTCGCCATTGGGCCCGACCAGCTTGTCACCCGACGTCAGAATCGACACATGCGGGCGCCCGGCCTCGACATAGGTGTCGATATCCCCATCCAGATCGGCGATATCCAACAATTCTTCCAAGTAGTCAGCAGCAGTTTCACCCTCTAATGCGAGGACATCCATCTGATCATCGGCTCCCACCTCGACCACATCACTCATTTTCATATCCCTTCGTCAACCCCCCTGTGAGGGTTAGATCTGTGATCCGTCCGGCCACTGGTGTGCCTGGCAACGGACCTACTTCTTATTCGGCTTCTTGGGCGTCGCACGGGTTGACCTCGACTGGCGCGAGGGTTGCTGACGCTGAATCTGTTGGCGCACCACTGACGGACTGGGTGTGTCCGTGGGGGATCCCGCTTGGCCCAAGCCCTGGTCGGTCGGCGAACCTTGATCCGTGTGCGCAGTGGCTGGGGCCGGGCCGCCGACAGTACGTGAGGTCGTCGGCTGGGTGGACTTGTGCGACCGCTTCGCCCGTCGTTCCTCGGCGATCTGCTTGGGGTCCCGGCCCTTCTTGATCATCCGCTCTTCCCACTCGATGTACGCCGGGGTGCCGGGAGTCGGATTGTTGTGGATGAGAATGAACTGCTGGCCGAGGGTCCACAGGTTGTTGGTCACCCAGTAGACGAGTACGCCCACCGGGATGATCGTGCCCATGAACAGATACATGATCGGGAACAGGTACACCATCATCTTCTGCTGCTGTGCCATCGGCCCGGTCAGTGCTTCCGGCGGCATGTTCTTGCCCATCAACTGCTTCTGGGTGATGAACAACAGTCCTGACATGATCAACACCAAGATAATGGCCATGATCTGTGTGGCCCCGAACTGGCTCCAGTTGCTCAACCAGAAATGGTCCGCCAGCCGGGCTCCGAAGATCGTCGCATGGGTCAGCGAATTCACCAGATCGGGATTGTGGACGAAGAAGTATCCCAGCGCCCGCCCGTTGGCCGCCGCATACAAGACCTGATACAAGGCGAAGAACACCGGCATCTGCAGCAACATCGGGAAACACGATGCCATCGGGTTGACGCCCTCGGACTTCATCAGCTTCTGGGTTTCGATGCCCAGTTTCTCCCTGTCCGCCGCGTACTTTTCCTGGAGTTCGCGCATCTTGGGCTGGATCAACTGCATGTTCCGCGCCGAATTGATCTGGCGGACGAACAACGGGATCAAGATGGAGCGCACGATCACGGTCAAGGTCATGATCGACACCGCCCAGGTCACGCCCAGGTCCGGTCCGAGCAGCATCGACCAGAAGCGATACGCCCACATGATGACGAAGGACATCGCCGCATGCAGCGGCGTCATGATCGCCGTGAAGAAATCACCGATCCCCCACATGGCAAGTAAACTTGTCATGAAACAACTCCTTCATCTGCTGCCGGCTCTGGCAGCCCTGCCTGCTCGCGCTCCCACAAGTATGCAGCCTCAGTCCCGGGAACAGGGTCATAACCGCCGTGTGACCAGGGATTGCACCGCATGATTCGCCAGATTGTCAGTGCCCCGCCCTTGATCGCCCCATGGGTTTGGACCGCTTCCAGCCCGTAGGCCGAGCACGACGGATAGTACTTGCAGACATTCCCGTACAACGGCGAGATCACTGCCCGCCAGAGTTTGATGAACCCCACCATCAGCCACTTCATGCCCGGGCCCGCTTCGCTTGTTCCCAGGCCGACGCCAAGTCATCGCGTACTGCTGAGAGGGCGGTCGCACAACCCTCGCGCGCGCGTACGACGACGTCCATCGGACGGGACTCATCGATCAGTGGGTAGGCACTGTGGCGCAGGACGCGCTTGACGCGGTTGCGTTCGACCGCACCGCCGATCTTGCGCCCCACCACGACTCCGAAACGAGCTTGGGCAGACGGCAACGAGTAGAAAATCAACGTTGCCCGTACTATTTTCCGGCCGCCCTTCAGGACTGGCACAAAATCTGCACTCTTGCGCAGCCGGAGACGCTGCGGCAACATG
>WRFP01000184.1 GCA_009778725.1 Propionibacteriaceae bacterium | reverse complement strand
TGTGGGGGTGCGATGGGTCGGCGGGTGGCGTGAGGGCAGACTGGACGTCTGTTGAGCGACGCCCGACAAGCCAGCGTGCCTCCACAGGGCCGCGCAGCAGCCATGGATCGGTGGATCCGGGCTTAGCCCTGTCTTTGCCCGGAAGGGGTTTTCGCTGGTCGTCTAGACTTACCCCATGCCGAGCACAGTGAGCGCACCACCGGCAGGCGATCCCGAAGCTTTGGACCTGCGTGAGCGCCTGCTTGCGGGGGCAGTCCCACTGTCTGGGTACGCCCCCGGTGATCCGCTGGATGTCAGACTCCTGGGCATCGGTGAAAGTCACGTGGCCTGGCTGGTCAGCTACGGTGAATCGGACCGGGTGGACCGCGTCCTGCGTATCCCGCGCCATCCTGTGGACCAGATGCCCAGACCCATGCCCTGGGAGTACGCCGCACTGACCCGCGTACCCGCTGAGGTCGGAACTCAGGGCCTGCTCATGTCCGACTCCGCCGACAATCCCCTGGGCAGACGCTATATTCTGTCGACATTCGTCCCCGGCCAGCCCAAGCCCATCGAGGAGTGGACCGATGAGGACCTCGCCCGGTTCGCAGCTACTCTGGTCCGCCTCCATCAGGAAACCGGTGATGTCCACGGCCCCGTGGCCAGCCCGGAGTCGGGGCCTCTCGACGTGGTCGACAGCCTGGATGCAGCGTGGGTCTGGTGGTCCGGACACGAGCCCACGATCGTTGTTCGTCCAGAGGTACGAACCTTGTGGACCCGCGTACGCTCCTTCGTCGACGCCCATGCCGGCGCCATCGCTAACATTGATCGTTTCCCACTGGTCCACGCAGACTCTTGCGCCACCAACGTACTGTTCGACAACGACAACGTCCGCCTGATCGACTGGGAATGGGCCGAATTCTCCGACCCCGCCCGAGACCTGGCCCTCATCGGCGGCGAGGTCCACGGCGGACCCTGGTACGTCCCCCTGACCCCCGCCCGAATCGACTGCTTCCTGACCACCTACGCCGACCTGGCTGGCATCCCCCCCGCCGACCGCCCCGACCTCAACCTCCGCCGCCAAACCTGGATGGTCTACGAACGTTTCATGTCCTGGCTGCTGGTCCTGTCCCGTGAACGCACCCACCCCGATTCCAGTTACGCCGCCACGTCCACCATGATGCAACAGACCTTGGAACGCTTCCTGGGCGTGGACTGACCCGCTGAGGGCCTCAGAGTGCTCGTTCCCAACACCGGACCGCATCCTCCGGCCTCAATGGGGTGATTGCCGTAGTCAAGTCAGAAAATTGGTTTGAGTCCCGGCACTTTGTCGATGGCTCCTCCGGTGTACCCCCGGTGTTGCCGCCCCCGCGGCTCGATTTCGGCGGGTGCCTCGTCTCCCCAAGATGTCCACCCCGGCCGAGGGTGCCGGGCGAACAGTTCCAGGTACGGCCCGGGCGAACAAGCCTCGATCAGCGCGTACTGCTCGTCAGGTTTACGTGAGTGTTCCCGCTTACGCGTCTCAATCATGTTGACCTGGCTGCGCCCAGGTGCCAGAGTCCGCAGTGACCCTCGTACCCCAAAAAGAATCAACTCAGTGACGTTGCGGAAGTAGAACCCCACCCCGCGCCCGTCCGGGCCCCCATCTTTGCGCCGCTTGGCCCAAACGATGTTGGAAACATACCGGAACCCCCAGGCCCGCATGACCGCCAGCCCCTCCACCAGCAGCGCGTTAGGCACCCAAAGATAAAGATGAGCATTATCCGCTGCCACCGAGGCCACATCAATGGCGCAGATCTCAGCAAAAGACAGCGTCCGATACCGATCCAGCCGCCGATGCTCCGGCGCCACTTTCCCGGTCCGATTCTGAAACCGCCAAGGCGGATCCGCCAAAACCGTACCAAACCCCAACTCAGCATGGGGCAATGCAGTGGGTCCGAAGTCGATGTGTGGCGAGTCGGCCATCCCGTCGCCAGTGACCGACAAAGTGGCAACACCCTGCTCCGAGTGCCTGAGCGCAATCGAACCCTCCACCCCATCGTCAGTGGTACCCGTCAACTGTGTCACGACAACCAGATTAGCAATCATGCTGGGCAACTGCGCTGTATCAGTCCTGCCCAGATTCAACCAGCGGCCGAAGTTCTGCAGGCAACCGCATCCGGGCCTGCTGATCGCCTGAACGTGCCCGGTCGAGAAGCTCCAACGTGCCCGTACATTCTGCGCCTCGATGAGACCGGGGCTCAGGGTTCTCCGTGACCTGAGAAAGAACCTTTTGGTACTTGTCTGGTATCTGCTCCTGCGCCGTGGACAGCTCTTGGTGCACACGTGGGGTTGCAGCCACATGGCCTGCCCCATGTCGAGAAGCGACTATGGTTGTTGATAGGTGCTCGCGTGATTCGGGGTCATACCAGTTCCTCAACAGGCCGACCGTCAACCGCAAAGATTCGTTGCCAGCGGACCTCCACTGGAGATGGTGACGCAGCATGGGATCTCTCAACTCGTACCAAGTGTGGCGCTGGTCACCATGTGGCTGTTTCATGGCCCGGACCCACCTGTGTTCTTTCAACAGTCCGAGGGCCTTCGTCACGGTTTGTGGGGTGAGGCCAGTCTTGACTGCAATTTCGGAAGCTGTCAACGCCCCTGATGGGCCCTCGGCGAGTTGGTGTACGATCGCCTGCTGGTTTCCGGGAAGACTCCACAATAACTGTTGATAGTACGGGACAAGTCCTTCGATCAGTCCTTCGACCGCCGGGATCAACTCGTCCAAAGTGTCGACACTCAAGCAGTCGGAAAAGACCATCCAGATCCGTGGAGACCCATCCGTGAGGTGGCTGACCGCTCGAATCCGGGCTTTGCCCCACTCTGACTGTAAGGCTTCGGCCAGTTTGTCGTCCCCACGATCCGTGGCTAGCAGGGTCAACAACTGGCGGCCTTCCTCAGCGGTCAGTCCGTCGACTGGCATCTCGGTCAATCCCCCAAACCACGGCATCTTCCGATTGCGTACTGCATCAAAAAGGGCAGGTGTTGCCGCCAGAATGAGGACACGACCAGAGGTTTCGACCCAGGCGCGCAGATCGTCTTGCCCAGCCAGACCGATGGCACTGAAAACCTTGTCAAGGTTCTCGATGACCAGGGCAAGAGTACGTGTCCCCGCAGTGTCAAGCAATGCTTTCTCTAGCGCTCCCGCAGATCGCTCCAATCCGACATCAACCCCCAAGCCACGCCCAAGTTCTCGGAGTAAATCCACATACGAAGTCAGCCCGATGGCATCCTCGGGTATTCGCGCGATGAGCAGGCCTGCTTTGATCGTCGGGTCTGCCTCGGCCCGGTGGATCGCAACCTGGAGGAGGTGTGTCTTGCCCGCTCCTCGGGGGCCCACCAATATCGTGTGCTGTCGTGTTTTCGTCGTCGCCGCCAGTCGCATCCGCTCATCCAAGACAGTCAGCAGACGATCCCGGCCGACCGTACGCCGCTCAAGATCCTCGGGGCGCTCCTGACTTGGGGTGAACGGACGCGTGCTCATTCGAGCCTCCGATGATGGCGCCAGATTCGGGCAAGCAATCGTGATGACATGCGATCGGCGTTTCCATCGCGAATGAGGTAGTGATCTTTCTCCAGCTTGTCGAGCAGGTCGAGCAAGTCATCGCGCGACAGCTTCAGATCTGGGTGGTCGATGTCCAAGCGGGCTTGAATCGCCTCAATGCTGACCAGACGGTCGGATGTGGCCAAGAAGTCAAGTACGGCACGTGCTTGCTCTGCACCCTCTTCACCGTAGTATTCAGGGAGGCGAGTGACATAGTGGCTGGTGTGCCAGATGTTCTCTTCGATGCACTTGTCGACAACATCGGTCACGTCGAAGTCATTGCGGTAACGTAACTGGTCGACGACACCCTGAATATAGAACGGGATGCCACTAGTTTGACGAACGATGTCTGCCACGATTTGTGGGGTGGGTTGGACGCCGATCCCAAGGAGCAAGCGTGACGCTAATTCCACTGCGTCCTGCGTGGTTAGAGGCCCGATGCTGACCGGCCACAGGTCATTGACAGAGCTGAAGTCCTTAAGCGCGTGGTGGAGTCCTATCGAGCCCGAGATCACGAGTGGCGGTCCTCCGGATTGGCGCCGACTGCGCAACGAACTAAGGAACTCTTCGGCCTGTTCTGGACCCAACTTTTGGCACAGGTGCGTGATCTCGTCGATGATTAGCACAATCCGTTGGTCTCCTAGTAATTGGAG
>WRFP01000183.1 GCA_009778725.1 Propionibacteriaceae bacterium | reverse complement strand
GCTGCGGCGCACCGGACGAGCGACATTCGAACCCCACATCTTGCGACGTACGTCCAGTACGTGTACAAGATGCGGGGTGGCGAATCTTCACCCGCCCAGCACGTCCTCGCTCGGAACAGCGTATTTCAGCACGCTCCCAGGACGGGTGGAGCCGCCGCTCACAGAGTCCAGACGCGCTCTTTGGACTTCAGGATTTGGTACAGGAACGTATTGGCTGGCACGGGAATCCCCAAGTCACGGCCCATACGCAGCATCGCCCCCGCGAAGATGTCGACTTCGGTCGGACGATGGGCGAGCACATCCTGGGCCATGGACGTGTACTGCCCGGGGCCCAGCGCCGCGAGGACGGTCAGCCACGAATCGATGTCGGGCTCACCCAGACCGATGTTCTGGGCCTGGGCCACGGCCACGACCTCGCGCTGGGCGGCCAGCATGAGGTCGTACGCGGGACAGGTGGGGTCTTGGAGGATGGCGTACGGCGCGTCGAGGGCAGCCGTGACCTGGTTGACTCCGGTGTTGATGAGGAACTTCCACCACATGCGGGCGACCATGTCCACCGGGATCGCGTAGGTCAGTCCGGCTTGGTCGAACAGGTCGGCGACCCAGCGTACCTGAGCGGAATAGGGTTCGGCGTTGGTCTTCTCCCCGAATTCCATGGAACCCAAGGATATGAAGGTGACCGTCTGGCCTTGCCGGACGGCATCGATGCCAAAGGTGATGGACAACAGTGGATGGCACTGGGGATAGGCTGCCGCGATCTCATCTTCGGACGTGATGCCGTTGAGTAGGGACAACACGATGGTGTTGTCGCCGATGTGGTGGCGCATCTGCGGCAGGGCCTGGGCGAATCCGGTGTACTTCACCGCGACGATCAGCAGGTCGGCCGGCTCGACCTCCTCTTCGGGAGTCACGATGGTGAAGTCGTGACGGACCGAGTTGACCGTGACTCCATCGCGGCGCAGGCGTTCCGCGCGTTCTGCCTCGGCGATGACCCGGACGTCAGTTTGGGGCACCTCGTCCAGTTTGGCGGTGTACGAGGCACCCATCGCCCCCAAGCCGATGACGGATATGCGAATCATGACCGACATCATGCCATGAACGATGGGCCCGGGCTTTCCTTCCTCACTGTGTGGAAGTGCGGAGGTGGGTCGTACTGGTGTCGCATGCACGTTGGGTCGATGTGTCAGTACCCGATGCTGTAGCCGGGTCTCATCGGTGGATCCTCAGCCGAGCTTGCGGAGGTACCGTTCTTGCAGGTACGGGTTGGTGGCGCGTTCGTCGGCCATCGTGGACGTACGACCGTGGCCGGGCAGGATTCGTGCCTGATCGGGCAGGCTGAGGACCGGGCCGGAAAGTGTGCTCCGCATGGCCGCCCGATCGGAGACGGGCAGATCGGTTCGCCCCACTGAACCCGCGAACAGGACATCTCCGGTGAAGGCGAGGGTGGTGGTCTGGTCGTCGTCGCTGACTGTGAACAGGACGCTGCCCAGGGTGTGGCCGGGAGCATGAACAACGCCGATGTGCAGTCCAGCCAGGTCCAAGGTCTCTTGATCGTCGAGGAGTTCCACCTTGGCCGGTTCGGACAGCTTGTGGATCAGGTGCAGGGTCAGCCACACCACCCCATCTGGACGCAGGCCCGACGCGGGACGGGAGAGCAGGAGCCGATCTTCGGAGTGGATCCACACCGGGATCGAGTGTGCGTCGGCGAGGCGGGCCGCATCGCCGATGTGGTCGATGTGGCCGTGGGTCGCGAGAACCGCCACCGGTGTCAGATGATGCTGGGCGAGGACCGATGTCACAACGGCTTTGGAGTCCATCCCGGGGTCAATGATCACACACTCACGTCCTTCATCCGGCGCAAGAATGTAGCAGTTGTTTTCCAGTGGCCCACATGCGGCAGATCTCAGCAACATGGGGACAGTGTAGTCCGTACACCCAACCCTGACATCGCGAATCATTCAGTGCGGATCGATGGTTGACAGGGCAGTACGGACCCCCAGCCGATCACGATCGACTGATGCCGTTCTGGTTACGACCCACTATGCTCGGCATATGAAGGTACTGCTGACTGGGGCCTCTGGAACGATCGGCACAGCCTTGAAGAAGAGCTTGGTTGATCAGGGGCACGAGATCCGGGTGATGACGCGGCGGTTGGGTGGCGACTATGCCCGAATCCACCGATCGCTGGCGTCGCGGAGCAGCAATGGATCGGTGGATTCGGGCTATGTCTGGGCTGCCCGGGAGGGTTCGGTACCGCCCGAGGCCATCGTGTGGGCTGAGGCTGTGGTGTCGCTCAACGGCGCCAACCTGATCCGTCTGCCGTGGACCAAGGCCTATCGCCGCTTGATCCGGTCGTCCCGGGTGGAGTCCACCCGGGCAATCGCCAGGGCCATTGCCGATTGCGCAGATCCACCGCAGGTGTGGGTCTCGGGTTCGGCTGTGGGGGTTTATGGCGATCGCGGGGACGCCGATCTGGACGAAACCTCCCCGGCGGGAGACAGTTTCCTGGCCGCAGTGGTACGGGCCTGGGAGCGCGCCACACTGCCCGCCCGTGACGCCACGCGAATCGTGATCGCGCGTACTGGAACTGTTTTGGGGCCGGCCGGATTGGTCAAGATTCTGGCGTCGACAACCCGGATCGGACTGGCGGCACGGATCGGGCCGGGCACACAATGGTGGCCCTGGGTGTCGTTAGAGGATGAGGTACGCGCCATCGATTTCGCCCTGAGCCATGAATCTGTGTCGGGACCTGTCAATATCGTCGGACCGGTTCCGGCGACAGCGGAGACGATCACCCGGACGGTGGCCCGGGTCTTACACCGCCCTCATCTGCTCATCATTCCTTCAGTCCTGATCAGGCTTCTCACCGGTGGGGCGGATGAATTGCTGCTCGCATCGGCGCGAGTACGGCCAACAGCGCTGACCGACGCCGGATTCACGTTCCAGACGACGCGCGCCGAAGACGCCATCCAGGATGTCTTGGAACACTGAGTCCGATGGCGGATCAAGGCCGTTTCAACGTCGGGTCAGGACCGGATGATCAGCAACGAGTCCGGGTCGCAGAGCCGCGAGGCGGTGGCCAGACTGGCCACCATCAAGGCTGCGGTCATTTGCTGGGCGATGGCTTCGTCGGTCAGTCCGGCATCCTGCTGGATCTCACTGCGGGGCAGGATCTGCGCGAACTGGGTGGACGTGGGCAGGAAACTCCACGCGTCGACGTGGAACAGATACACTGCCTGGCTGGCGAGTAGGGCCGCACGGGACAGTGTGTGACCGTGCCGGAAACTGATGTCGACGCCTACGGCTGTGGGGGAACCGGTCAGCACTTCGGTCGTGGCCCCGCACGCCTGGAGAGCTGCGAGCCGGGAAAAGGCGTCGTCACCGAAGGAGTCTTGTCCGTCCACGGCGGATGTCATGAGGGCCGCCATGCGCTGGACCACGTCATCCGCCTTCACTGACGAGGTGCCTGTTCCCTGCTCAACAATCGCCATGGCACGCTCCGCCGCTGCCGGCAGCAGGGCGGCGATGGCCGTGGAAAAGTCGTTGAAGGAACACCCGCACCGCACCGATGGCTGGAAATCGTCGTCGATGTGCGCGTACACGGGCAGGCCCTGCGCGAGGGCGGTCTGGGCGAGGGCGGACACCGTGAGCTGATCGCGGTCGAAGGCGGGCCAGACCGAACGGGCGGCCAGGACGAGACCCAGAAATCCGCCCGGCAGGTTGGGCAACAGCGGGTCCGTCCCGTCGGCGCGCAATCGCCGGTCCATGCAGGTGGCGGCGTACTGTCCGCGGGCAACCTCGTCGAAGGCGCCTTCTGCAACCAACTGGCTACAGTCTTCAGGCGGGGCGGACACCTGTCGGGCTGACTGCGGAACAGCGAGGCCGAGCGGGCCGAATGTCGTGATGATTGTTTCCACCAGAACCGATTCTCTTCGAGGATGACTGTCGTCGATGGCAGCGGGGGGAAGTTGTCATCTGATGGGATCTTCCCGGCGACAGTCGTTGTCGGGCAGATGGCCCCACTGCCGCGAGATTTTACCGGACTGCGGGCAATGTCACGCTCCTGCCCATGAACGCTCCTGGGGCGCGGCGTGCGCCCGTCAGAATCGGGTAGTACACTGTCAGGGTTGCCCGGCGAGGGGAGTCATCCCGTGATCGACGGCCCTTGACCCAGGCTGCCCCATGAATACGGTCAAGAGGAGAACCATGGCAGAGATCGTCATC
>WRFP01000182.1 GCA_009778725.1 Propionibacteriaceae bacterium | reverse complement strand
GACAGTGCAGGCGTCGACACTGGATCCAGACGATCACCGCCCAGCCGATGTCCACCTGAACCACATTTGGGGTTCGAGGGTCACGCGATCCGTCGTGCGGACGGCGGCACATGACACTTCAGCCGTCCCCCAGGATCGCGCAGGCAGTAGTCGGGAAGTCCCACTCGTGTCACTACCATGGTCGTATGACATCACACTGGGGACGCAAGACGACGGGCGTACGGGCGGCGGCTCAGGTTGCACCGGATCGGGTCGACAACCGGATTGCCGTTGTGACTGGGGGTTATGCTGGCATTGGATTGCGGTGCGTCGAGGCTCTGGTTGGCCGGGGGGTTTCGGTGGTGGTTCCGGCCCGCGACATGGCCAAGGCCCGGGCGGCACTACGGGGTTTGCCGAGTGTGGTGATCAGGCCCATGGACTTGATGGACCCGGATTCTATCGACGCTTTCGTTGGCTGGTTCACGAGCAACTATGATCATTTTGATTACCTGATCGGGTGCGCGGGCATCATGACGCCACCACTGCGGCGGGATGGGCGTGGGCACGAATGGCAGTTCTCAACCAATCATTTGGGTCATTTTCACCTGGCGACACGCCTGGCGGAGTTGCTGGCTGCCAGCGGCGGACATCCCCGACTGGTCTTGGTGTCGTCGCGGGCACAACGGATCGCGGGGAACCTGACCGGGAAGTCCCACATCGGCGCGGACGGAACTGTGCGAGGCGACGATCCATTACCCGACTCGGCGGTCTCGGGTATCAACCTCGACGACCCTGACTGGGTGACGACACCGTACGAGCCGATGCTCGCCTACGCGGCGTCGAAGACAGCCAACGTACTGATGGTGGTCGAGTTCGACCGCCGCTGGCGCGATCGTGGAGTACGGGCCTTCGCGGTTCACCCTGGGCTGATTCCGGGTACTGACCTAGGGCGCGAGCACCACATCCCGGCCCTGGTTCGTCGGCTGGTGGGTACGCGTGCAGCAGTGGCGACCATCAATGTACTGCGCCGGGTGACCGGTCAGGTGCATGGCGAGGGCGACAGGTTCAAGACAGCAGCCCAAGGCGCCGGTACGGTCTTATGGGCGGCGCTATCTGAAGATTTGGACGGCCAGGGTGGCGCGTACTGCCAGGACTGCCATGTGGCACCAGTGGTCAACGACCCGAGAACAGAAGACGGGGTCTTCACCTGGGCGGTCGACCCGGACAAGGCAAGTCGACTGTGGCAATTGAGCGAGTCGCTCATCCCGACCAGCGATTGACCAGTGTCACTGGGCACCATTGTGATCTTTATGGTCCCTGACCCTAGTGCCCGAGGATGGACAACGGCACAACGGCCACTCCATCGCGGCTTCGGTACGCGTACGGTCCGGTCCGGTCGCTCCGGGCACGAGGGGGTCTTCGGCGCGGAATTCGTCCGAGCTGGAAAGGAGGACGCGTTAATCGCAGGCGGTTAGTGGTCAAGCAGGGTCACCCCAGTACGAGCCTGTGTGGAGTTGGTTGGTGCGGAGCCGAGTTGATTCCGCAAATCAACCTTTCTCACCGCGACCTCAGACATTTTCTTAGCTACCAGGTGTGGGATGAGTGGCAACGCGGTTATAAGGTTTCACCGTACGCGGCGATGGATCGTAGTGAGGACGCATCCATACGCTCATAATTATCAAAAGTTTTGGTTCCAGAGAGCATCGACTGCTTGAGAACCATAAGTTTGGATCCAAGGACGAAGTCCAACACCACGACACCCACACCCAACACCGTTCTACCTAACATTTCAACAAGGATCTACCTAACATCTCAACACCGCTCTTCTTCACACGCCAACGCAGTCTGCCTAACTTGCGAATTTGTAGTGTTCGCAAGTGAACCTGTCACTGTTCCGACTTGTCATCCCTTCATCGGCAGGCGATTCGACGATCAGGCAAGTACGTACCGGGTATCGCCGAACCTAGCTTGGATGTCTAGCTCGCCTCCCAGGGCCTCCACATAGCTCCGCAGGGTTGCCACTTGGGTACGATCAATGTCCCCCCGCTCGATGGCGGAAACACGGTTCTGCCCGACACCCAGATCCTCGACAAGGGCAACCTGGGTGATGGATTGCTCCTGACGTACCTCACGAAGTTTCCAAGCACGAACCTGCCGCTGCAAGTCCTGCACCATCGACTCCAGTTGGTCTGGATCGATGGGACGGTGAGCAAGTTGCTCTTCCAGTGTGACGCTCATGGTGTCGACCAGTGGCCTGCCCAGTGAAGGACCTTCACGGCCTAGTCCGGAGCATTTCCACATAACTTTCGAATTCAGACACCGCTAGCCGATTCCCAAGCACTCGATTCTGCTTCAACAGGTCTTCGACACACCTGCGAGCCTCAAGATGACTCACTCGACCGAACGCATCAGCGATCGCCAGGATTCGGGTCGTACTCGCCACCTCGATGTTCTCAGCGATGGCAGTACGTGCTGCATCATGATCGTCTGTCAGGAAGACAGCCTCAATGTTACGTTTCTTGATGATGGCGATGGACTCTGCCTCTCCCATGTGTTGTGCGGGAGAACTGTCACCCGGCTTACGTAGCCTTTCAGCTATGGTTCTTGCGTCCACTAGTTCTGATTGTGTCGGGGCGAGTGGCTTCCCAAACACTGCTGACCAGGCAGCCATGTCGAGACCTGCCCACTGGCTACTCTTGCCACACTCCCGGGCTACGCTCAGTGCCCAGTTGCCCCGACCGCGAACGAACCACTCGACTATGTTGTGTCGAGCCAGCATCGCAAAATTGATCAGAACGGTGTTGTCAGGAAAGAAGTAATATACGGGCACGGCTTAGCTCAGGCCCTCCAGCAAACGGGTGTCGTCGGGAGTCAGTGTGTCTGCCGACAGGTCAAGCTCAAGGTCGTCCTCATCGATCCCTAAGGCGAAAGCCAAAGATGCCACTGGCGCACGCCCCTGGACCACTGCTTTTTCCAGTTCGCTCAGCAGGCCAGTGGGAAACCGTCGCTCGGATGCTCGCTTCATGCGTTGAGTAATGAGGTCCGGGCCAGGAGGCTTCGACCAGTGACGGCGTAACAGGCTCTGAGTCTTCCCATCCAGCACCTCAAGGACGTCAGAACGCTGAGGTAGCTTCAGCGCCTTCAGCCTGGTTCGCAGAGCTTGAGTCGAAGTCCCCCAGTGCCATACTCGATCGGCAAGGTCCGCCAGACTGATGGACTCCCAGTCAATCGACTGGATTGCCGACTCAGGCATGAGTAACTCAGCCGCAAACAGATTGGCCGTACGCTCTGCATTGTCAGACTGTGTCTGGTCACAAACACTATTGGATGTGAGGTGCCCCAGTTCATGCGCGATTGAGTAGTTCTGGAAGAACCAGTTTGACGTCAACTTCGTGATGATCACCGGACGGTTTGCGACCACAATGGAGTAGCCGCCACCAACAAGGTCCACGACTACCACATCGATACCCAGACAGTCTGGAACCAAGTCGGCCAGGTCGTGGGAGAAATCGTCGCCCAACTGAGAACGAACGGCGTCTGGACTATAACCAATCAAATCAGTGTGAATCACGGGAGTACGCCTGGCGGTACAGCAGCGCAACGTCTTGGAGTAGTTGATTATCGGCGACCAACCCTGTTGCCTGATAACTGCCTGTCGCCGAATCAAAGCTATGACGGGCGGCAATACGCATGGACAAAGGGTCCTCCTCACCCGTCACCAACCAGTGCATCGATACGTCCAAGTCGTCGGCCAGAAGAGCAACCTCCACTGCGGAAAACTGACGAGTTCCGCCAAGAGACTTGGACAATTGAGATTCCGAAATTTCAATGTGGGCGGCAACATCGGCTTGCGTACGACCAGAAGACTCGATGCACTCACGAATGCGCTCAACCATCGTCTTCATGGTTCCATTCTACCGATATCTTTCCAAAATCGAAACCTCCAATCAGACATGTGCGTACATGGTGTCGCCGAACCTGGCAGAGATGTCTAGTTCGCATCCCAGAGCCTCTACCCATACGCCAACGAAGCTTGCCGTACTGCTTGACGCTGATCGGGAACACTGGCAGTGGGCGGCGCGGGTGGGCGGCGCGTACCTGACTATCATGGGAGCCGGACTCACTGGATTTGTGGTTGTTGTGCGGCCGGACCGGGGCGCGCATCAGGTGTGGATCGGTGGCTCCTTGTTGAATGGTTCTCAGTGGGGAAACTCGTGGAGGTCTTCAAGGTCGTGTGATCTGGACCACCTCGGCGTCATCCCCGTT
>WRFP01000181.1 GCA_009778725.1 Propionibacteriaceae bacterium | reverse complement strand
CCGCTTCCAGACCGCCATCGACGAGATCGACAAGTCCATCGACCACCTGCTCAAAACCAAGGACGCCCTCCTGGGCGCCGACCGCAACCTGCGCCTGGCCAACGACAAGGCCCAAGACGTCACGATCAAGCGACTCACCCGCGGCAACCCAACGATGGCGGCCAAGTTCGCCGAACTTCCGCCGCCGGGAAGTCTGGTGGATGACAGCGTCGATCAAGTGTGACTGCGCGAAGTCATCGGCTCAGTCCTCGGAGCCGACCAGTGCCATGCCGTTGTCGCTGGCAGACTCGCGCTGTGGGCCTGTGTCACGTTCCATACCAAGGCTGTGCCGGATCACCACCGAGATGATGACGACTCCGAGCAGTACGAATCCTGCCAGGAAGGCAACAGTTCCGAGGATTCTGACGACGGCGTTGGCCCAGCCGAGCCATGTACCGGTTCCAAGGTGGAAGACGGAAACGTACAGCAGAGCTGACAACCCTACCGACAACGCCTCCAGGATGACGATTGCCCAAACAGCCCGCCGGCGCCATGAGTCGTGAAACCTGACCATCAAGGCGGCGACAATGGCCAATGCGACCACGGCGCCTGCTGCACCATGAACGAAATACTCAGTTGTCGACTTCAAGGTGAGCAGTGCTAATAAGGCCTGGGATGAGGGTGGGCCGGTGAGCGACGAGCCTGGATTGGCAAGCCAGAGGATGATCGCGAGCACGATCGCAGCGATGCCGGCCACGGACAATCTCCGTGCCAGGACCGCCAGGTGCTTGTCTCGGCTAGACATGATTGCTGCTAGTCTGCTCGGGGGCGGGGGTTGTCTGGGCCCGGGTCCACAGCGTGACAGCGATCCAGAAAGCCACCATCACCCCTCCTGTTCCTGGAATTCCAAAACTGAGGGCCGAGACAAGAAAGTTTGCGACTGACCATGAGCCCAGGTCTGGCCATGATGCGATACTTCCGTTCAGAAGAACGAGTACGGCCCAACTGGCCAGCGCGGCCACGATGCCGATGATGCCGATCCATCGGGAAGTGTGTCTGAGTGACGTCATTTGGCTGTCCGTCATGATCATTTCCTTTCGTTGTCGGTTGTGTCTGTGGTGGTGAACCCGGTGTGTGATGCCAAAATCTGATGAGTGCGGTCGTACATCCATGGCCACTTGAGGCCGATTGTGGCGAAATCCCTTGTCAGAGGCAGAGTCTCGGGGAGCTGCCATTGCCTGTGTGATTTGTACAGTCGATGAATCGAATATCTGCTACACAACATGATGACGGCCCTGTGAGTGGCTGTCAACCCCGGGTTCGCACGCGAATTAGCAGCCGTGTTGTCATCTCCGGGGGAAATGCAACCGTACAACCGATTCGAGAGATAGTATCGGGAAGCTACCCCAGAAGAAAGCGATGATCGCCATGGCAGTGACGAAAATAATCGGGCCCGGTTCGCGTATCCCTGCAAGGTGGGTTCAGCCGGTACGACCGCGGGTGCAGCACGTGGTCACTGGGGTGGTCGGGTTCCTGATCGTGGTCGTGTATGGACTCACCACGGCGGTGAGTCCCAGTGTCACCGCGTGGGGTCAACGGGTCCTGGTGTCGATCAACAACGGTCACAGCGCCGCCCTCGACGGTTTCGCCCGGGCGTTCAGTGTCGGCTTCTCCCCCCCGTACGCCTTCACGATCGTTGTGGTCCTGGTGGTGGTGATCGCCCTTGTCGGGCGCCGGGTGGGCGATGCCCTGTTTGTAGGCGTGAGCATCGGCGTGGTGTACGCGTGCACCTACGTTGTCAAAGAAATAGTACGGCGACCCCGCCCGTCCATCCTGCCGTACCCCATCCCCGGCCTGCCCCCCGAGACCGACCCCAGCTACCCCAGCGGCCACGTGGCCATCGTTTCGTCTTTGGTGTTGGTCCTCGTCCTGGTGGCCGTGAGAGCCTGGCAACGATGGGTGATCGCCTTCGTCGGTGCCGTCCTGGTAGTTGCCACTGCCTTCGCCCGTCTCTACGCCGGTGTGCACTACCCCGATGATGTCGCAGCCTCGGTGGTCTACGTGGGAACTGTCGGCCCCCTGATCTACGCCTGCCTGGGATGGCTCGAAGCCCGCTGGTCACTCGTAGACCACACCAACCAATGGATGGCCAAACACTGGAAGTACTTCGCAGTGGAGCGGGCCTAGAAGTGTGCGGCATTGGGGCTTGGCCCCGGGTTCTTCCGAGCGCTCTGGTCCAGTAAAGTTCGGTCACCACTCCAACCCTTACATCACGTGATAGATTATAAGCTGTTATGTCACGGTTGAAAGAGAGCTTTGAGATGACAACTGAGTATATGGCCCAACAGGTTGCCGACGTTTTCGCACCGGTCAGCGGGCTCCTGTTTCAATCAGCGTCCAATGCTCTTGTCTTGGCCAATAACCGTGTCGGAGACTTGGTAAGCCAGGGTGATACCGGCTTGTTGTCACGCACGATGCGGGGCGACTTCCGCGCACAGCTGACTGGTCAGGAACTCCATGGTTTTCGTATCGAGGGTAACCCTGCCAGAAACGGTGAGTTGTACCTGAGACATTGGGAGACTGGTTTTCTGCTCAGGTTCCTCAAAGAAAGCAGGCGTACGTATCCAGGGGGCGTACCCATTGCTGGTTACAACAGCGCTCGGCGAGAGTGGTGGTCGCAGCCACTCCAGGCTCCGATTCCAGGGCTGGAATATCCCACTGATCGTGAAGTGAAGTTGCTCCTGCTGTGGGACCTGGTCAACGCTGCCAGCATCGAACAGGGCATAGTGATGCGTGTTGTCCATCCCACAGCCCCGGGGCGGTATGGTTCGAGCGTACCGCTGGACCTCAATGTCGAATTGAACGCTTCGGGGGGCATGTGGGATCAACTACAATTTGTTGGAGACGATGATCTCGCTGACTTCTTCCCCGACGAAGAGATCGGCGATGGGGAACAGGAAGCGATCTAGCGATGGAAGAAACACCCCTTGGTGGACGCCTCTCGGACTATCGAGACCTCCTCGGTTGGTCGCAAACGGCGTTGGCGGATCAACTCGGTGTCGCCCAGGCTTTTGTGTCGCAGGTTGAGCGTGGTGACAAGCCTTTCCCCGAGACTCTTGCCTCGGATCTGGCTGGTAGAGGAGAGGTGCCGTTTTCGTTCTTTCTGGTGCCGACAAGGTCAGTGGCGCCTGTGACATTCCGAAAGAAGGCGTCCGCATCGGTGAGGGACGAGAAGCGGATCGTCGCCGAATTCCGGGAGGCTGCTCGTCTTTTCGAGGCCGTGTCGCGGGAGGCTGGTTACCACGAAGCACGTCTCCCGGCTCCAGGAGACTTCGAGGGTGACGCCGTACTCCTTGCTGAGGAAGTTCGTCGACGAGGAGGCATCGATCCGGACGAGCCAGTACGAAACGTGACGAGACTCATGGAACGACTAGGGGTCGGGGTTGTGTCGACACTGGAGCCGGGACATGCTGCGGAGGGTGAACACGTGTCGATCAGCCGACCAGCCGATGCGAATGGGCGACCGCTGGTGGCAATGATCGCGTCATGTTCCGGGGACCGTCAACGGTTGTCCCTTGCGCACGAGTTGGCTCACCTGATCTTTGACCAGAAGCTCACACACGGGATTCGGAGCACCCGGTCGCCAGAAGAACGCAGGGCCTTTGACTTCGCCAGCGCATTGCTCGTCCCTGATCGCATCATCCGACACGCTGTGTCGGAAAGTGTCACGCTCCAGGGCTATCTGCCGCTGAAGGCCAGGTATGGCATTAGTGTCGCCGCACTGATTCAACGCGCGAAACGAATGGGTGTCATCTCGGAAGATCGGGCAAGAAGTCTTCATATTCAGCGGTCGTCCCAAGGATGGACGAAGCATGAGCCGGTCACTGTGGTCGCGGAAAAGACACGACTGTGGCAGCAGAGTTATCGCAGAGTCTTTCCTGACATGCCCAATCACGATGTCGCCGGACAGATCGGGCAGTGTTACAAACTTCTCGATGATTGGTTTGAGGATGTGCCTGAGGTTGCCGCGGACAAGGTTGTCTCCCTGGCAAGTTGGCGTCAGCGCAAGGTCGGTGCGCAGGTGCCCCGAGCGGCTTCTCCTTCAGTGTGAGAGGGTCGTCAGTCGCTGTAGCTCCGGGTCTGCCCAAGTGGGGGCAGGGGTTTTCATGGGAGAATGGGACGCATGCCGCGGTTTATCTCTGCTACTCCGGATTCTCGGTTGTTGCCGTTTCCTTGGGATACGCCGTTGGCGGGGTGGCCGGTTGAGTTGTTGGTGGCGTTGCCCCGGGGGTTGTCGCGGCATGTGGTGCGG
>WRFP01000180.1 GCA_009778725.1 Propionibacteriaceae bacterium | reverse complement strand
GATCACCTTGGCTCCCCAGCCTTGCTGGTTCTGCCGAAGCAAGATGTCGTGGCCGACCGACCAGTACAGGTGCAGCACCTCGGTGTTCGCCGCCCGCACAGCCCGCACCTGGGCAGAGCGGATTCGCTGCTTGATCTCGGCGAGCAGATCGGCGTAACCCTGCGGGGCCATTCCATTCGCTTGTCCAACAGGCTGTTGGGTAAGCGACATCCGGTCGACCATGCCCACCTCCTCATCTCGCCAGCACGCGGCCAGGTCCATCTGCACTCATCCCATTATCCCGTATCGAACGCGTGTGGCAGGTCTGGCGGCCGACAGCACCTGGGTGGCATCCCAGCTCTTGAGAGGCCATCGCTATGCCCGACTCCCTTTCCCTTGCGACTCAGACTGACACCGTCAGGGTCTATCTAGGCGACACTGTCACCGTTCTCCCGATTCTCGTCCTGGGTGAAGACGCGCTCATCGAAGACGACATGAACAGGTCGATGGCTCGAGTAAGCGGCATTTGGTGGACCCTAGTGGACGGTACTCGAAACATACCCCAACTTCCAAAGTGGCTTGTCAGCGCGTGTTTCAAGGGGATGCCCGAAGCCACCGCTGCGGTTGGTGTGAGCGAGTTCGCGCCTCCGAGGCCGTACGCCCGGACGATGAAGCGGCTGAATCCGGCGCAGATCGACTTGCTCACTCAGCGTTATCTGAAGGGCAAGACGGTGTACGAGTTGCGGGCCGAGTTCGGCATCGCCCGGCAGACAGTGAGCCTGGTCTTGAAGCGCAACGCGGTGCAGATGCGGATGCAAGGGCTACGTGAGGATCAGCGCGACGAGGTCACCGCGCTGCGGGATCAGGGCTGGTCGCATGCTCGGCTGGGCGAACGGTTCAAAGTCGATCCGTGGACCGTACGGAACTATCTGGTAAGCAGGGCGACGCAGGCTTGAGACGACATGTCACTCCAATGGCGGGCGCGCATCCAGCGTTTGCACCAACGGACTATTCGGTGGCGTCGAGCGCGTCGCGTCCGAGGGCGGTGGTCTGGTACCGCTGGAGTCGGCTGTTGGGTTTGCCGGGGATCGTCATGGCGAGCAGGCCCTGCTCGACGAGCGGGACGAGGTGGCGCTGGTAGTTGCCGTAGGCGTTGGACAAGCCCACCGAGTCCAGCAGGTCGGCACGCGTGATCGGGGTCAGTGCGGCCCGAAGAATCGGGGCGACTTGCTCACTGACTTGCTCATCGACTTGCTCACTGGCTCCGCGTGTGGTGCCCGGCTCTGGTGCGATACGCGGTGAGTGGTTGCGGATCGGGACGACGGCGCGCAGGCAATTGGGCAGTTCCAAGAACTGTGGCGACCCCAACCCCTGGTCGGCCAGACTCTTCACGACGCCCTTGATGCCGGAGCCCCATTCCTCCATCAGCCGCATCTCCCGGAACACCCGCACGATCACGGGGTTACGGATCATCGACACCCCGTCCAGCATCGCCTGAACGGTCTGACCAGGCATGAGCCCGCCGGGCGAGTCCACCTCGATCCGGTCGTCGAGAAAGGCGACCCGCACCGGACTGGACGCAGCACCCCAGGTCGCATGCGCCAGAGCGTTGATGATGACCTCGCGCACCGCGTCGACCGGGACCGACCACACGTCCTTGCGGACCACATCCCCGAACTGGGCCGTCTTGAACGCGTGCTTCTGCAGAAAAGCGACCGCCTCGGTGACAGCGAGCGGCAGATGCCCATGAATTGGGCTGTCAAGGTTGATACTCTCCACCGACAGTCCCGAAGGGACACGCAGCGCAGCGGAGTGCCCTTGACTCCGTTTGTCACCGACGGACAATGTTTCGGTGGGACAATGGATGCGGCCTTGGTATCGGGGCAGGTAGTTACCATCGAAACGGAACAGCGTTACCATCTCGTCGGAAACGCGTTACCAATCGTCCGAGATCTCCAGCGTTCCCGTGTTGTCAAAAATCGCCTGGTACCGCTCCACGAGGTTCAGAAATGTCGCATCGTTCTCCCATGGTTTCACCTCGGTTACTTCCATGCCCTGCCGGACGCAGAAAGTGAGCACAGAGTAACTGGACACAGCTGCGTAGAAGAAGACATCCGTGTCAGACGACCACTTTGAAAAGATCGGCAGGGCAAGCAGTTGCGCGGCTAGATCGGAACCATAGACGTGGGCTATCAGTTCTCCCAATGCGAATTTCGGGTCACCGACCAAGAACGCGTCCAGGTCGATGGCAAGTATGCGGCCATCGACTGTGGCCAGAAAATTGTCGAAATTTAGGTCGACGGGCATGACGACTTGGTCGACGGTGGCCAACCTGTCCCAATTTCGAGTGAGGTAGCGTCGGAGGGTGGCTTCTAGTTCGCCTAGGGCTTCTCGGTCGGATGGGGCTGCATCGCTGGCAAGCCCTGCGATGGTGTTGATGAGTTCCCTTAAAGTGTCTGGCCATGGCCGAATTCCTGTCGAAGGGCCGAGCAACGCCCTCTGGTCAAGACACGCACAATCGGCGAGATAGCTACTGAAGAATTCAGCTACGCGGCGCATATCGTTACTACTCCAATCGCCGCGCCTGTAGCTCGTGAGAAGACTCTCACCTTCAACGAACTCGGTGATCGCAAACTGCCTCCCGTCTGTGGCAGTGGACGCGGCAAACAGTGCCTTGACATGGCCGCTCCCGCTTAGGAGGCGATAAACCGCAAGTTCGGTATTCTCAACCGCGCCGTTGCCCTGAGAAAACACCTTGACTGCGTAGGTCCGACGAGGACCCACTGCCTTAAAGACTTGGTGCTTGCCGCCGCCGATCAGGGTTGCGGTTACGGTCTCTTCGAGAGCGGCCTGGCAAAGGAGTTCAACGTCGTTCGATGTCCATTCGCCCGCAGGCGTGTTCCGAACCGATCCGTTCATGAGAACCTCCCGTCTTGAGGGCCGGTATTGGACATCGCATTGGTGGCAGACACTGAACCGTCTCGGAAGTGCTTCTGGCAGACTTCCAAACCGAAACCAGAGAACACCGTCTTTAACTTATCATCGCTAGTCAATGCCGCGCCCCAGTCAGAGTCACCACCGTCAGCCACTGTGAAAACCTTCCCCTCGGCTGTGGTCGCATCGACGTGAAAGCATACGTTCCGATAGTTGCCAAGACCCGCTTTTCGACCGACGTCGTAAACTATTTCGATCTCTGGGTAACGCCCACGCAGAGCTTCGATGATCTCGAAAGCGGTTTCAATAACACCGGTATCGTCTCCGTCGATAAGACCAGCGTTTCGGAAGAATGCCATTGTTTCATTGATGCTTGCGGCATCGCTGATTCCATGCTCGGCTGCACCGATAGTCTCTAGATAGTCGAAACTATCGTTGAGTGAGTTTCGCCTGAACTCTTGTTGGTTGTGCTTGTCCAGTGCCCGAAACACCTGTTCGACGAGGAGTACTGACGCGACTCTCACTCTGACGCTCCGAAATACGTAGCCGTTTTCTGACAGTCGCTTGATGTAGTTGAGATAGACACCAATAAGCTCGATGACTCTCGTTCTTGTGAACTCCTTACCGAATGAAGTATGACTCAACGAATCCAGGGCAACCAATGAAAAGTGCTGGAGAAAATGAGGATTGCTAAAGCGCTGGGTTCTGGCCACGCGCGCCGCCGTTGCGAGGTTCATGCTCACAGGGGTGGCGATCGGGCGCCCGGCGTAGCGTGCTTTGAATCGAGCAGCAAGCTCCAGCGCAAGAGCGGTTGTCGGGTCGGCCAGCGCCTCAGACGAGCGAACCAACGAAGAGAGAATGCCACTCTGGCTGATTTTCGTGATTACGGAATTACTCCCGAGCGGGGCAATCGGAGACAACTGGACATCCTCATACTCGGGTGGACCTTACGCAAGTATGTTCCAACCCTGCCCCGTGAGCTAAAAAAGCTTGTCAGGGTGCGGAAACGGTTGGCAAGCGGGGAGATGGAACCGGTTGTCGAGGACCATTCGACGGCTCATCGGCAGGTTGTGCGGCTGACGGGGGCTCAGCTTGACCGGCTGGTCGAGGGCTATCTGGCGGGCAAGTCGTACGAGTTGGGTCGCCAGTTCGGCATCGCCCGGCAGACCGTCAGCGGGCATCTATACCGTCACGGCGTGCCGATGCGGATGCGTGGTCTGGACGATGCGCTGCGCTCCGAGATCACGCGGCTGCGCGACGAGGATTGGTCCCTGAAGCGGCTCGGCGACCGGTTCGGCGTGGATGCGTCGACGGTGCGGAACTTCCTGCTTCGGGCAACGCTCGCAGCTAAGTGATTCCCGTCACACCGACTGCGGTCGGAAGCAGG
>WRFP01000179.1 GCA_009778725.1 Propionibacteriaceae bacterium | reverse complement strand
GATGGCGATCACTGCCGCTGATGTGAAGAGACTGCGCGACCAGACGGGCGCGGGAATGATGGATGCCAAGAAGGCATTGACCGAAGCCGACGGGGATTTCGACAAGGCCACCGAGTTGCTGCGTATCTCGGGTGCGGCGAAGGCTGCCAAGAGGTCGGACCGGGAAGCCAGCAACGGGCTGGTGGCCGCCGCCGGGAACGCCATGATCCAACTGGGCGCCGAGACGGATTTCGTCGCCAAGAACGAAGAGTTCATGAACCTGGCCTCCCGTGTCGCCGAGGCCGTCGAAGCCTCCGGCGCAGACAGTGTGGAAGCCGCGAACAAGGCCGTCTTGCCCAGCGGTGAGACCGTCGCAGATGCGGTGAGCGCCTTGTCCATCAAGATCGGCGAGAAACTCGAATTGGTCAAGGTGGCACGCTTCAGCGGCAACACCCACACCTATCTGCACCGCCGTTCGTCGGACCTGCCGCCGCAGGTGGGCGTCCTGGTGGAATTCGAGGGCGCCAACGATGAGGGCCTGGTCCACACCGTCGCCCTGCAGATCGCTTCGATGAGCCCGGTCTACGTCCACGCGGGCGAGGTCAGCGACGAGACGATCGAGAACGAGAAGCGCATCGCCGAAGCGACCGCTCGTGAAGAGGGCAAGCCCGAGCATGTCATCCCGCGCATCGTCGAAGGCCGGATCAAGGATTTCTTCAAAGACAATTGCCTGCACGACCAGACGGCGATCTCCGACGACAAGGCCACCGTGGGCAAGCTGCTCAACGACTCTGGTGTGGTGATCACCCGTTTCGTACGATTCTCCGCTGGCGCCTGAGCCCTACCGATTTCTGAAGCCGACCCCCTTGATGCTTGCGCGTCGAGGGGGTCGGTTATTTCAAGCCAAATGATTCAGTGTCGTGGGAGACTGGTAGTCTCGTCTTCGCGAGGAGGAACAGATGTCACTGGTCTATCAACGGGTGCTTTTAAAACTGTCTGGCGAAGCCTTCGGGGGTGGTTCCCTCGGGGTCGATCCTGATGTGGTGGCGTCCATCGCGGCGCAGATCGCGCAGGCGGTGGAGAAAGAGATCCAGGTGGCCATCGTGGTCGGCGGCGGCAACTTTTTCCGGGGCGCCGAACTGCAGACCCGGGGCATGGAGAGGGCTCGCGCCGATTACGTCGGCATGCTGGGAACCGTGATGAATTGCCTTGTCCTCCAGGATTTCTGCGAGAAAAATGGGATCGAGACCAGGGTGCAGACCGCCATCGCCATGGGTCAGGTCGCCGAGCCCTACATCCCCCGGCGCGCCATCCGGCACCTGGAGAAGAACCGCGTGGTGATCTTCGGCGCGGGCTCGGGGATGCCCTTCTTCTCCACCGACACCGTGGCCGCGCAGCGCGCCTTGGAGATCGGCTGCGAGGTCATCCTGATGGCCAAACAGGGTACGGACGGAGTCTATGACGACGATCCGAGAACCAACCCGGATGCCGTGATGTTCCACGAACTGACCTATGACGAGTTCCTGACCCGTAACCTCAAGGTGGCCGACGCCACCGCGATCTCCATGGCCAGGGAACACCACATGCCGATGGTCTTCTTCAACCTGGACGTCCCAGGAAACATTGTCAGGGCAGTTTCCGGGGAGCACATCGGCACACGCGTCTATTCCTGACGGCGAACATCTAGTAATGTCTATTTTACTTGTCTGGCGGAGAGATTCGCGAGAAATAACCGGTGGTGCCACAGACATGTCGGGAAACTTGGGATAACGTTGACACATGCAATCATCGGCGACTAAGAACCCGCTGAAACACCATGGTCACGATTGTCCCCAGGGACGGTAGGAGGAAGGCGCTGTGATATCCGACATTATTTCCACGGCCGATCACAAGATGGCGCAAGCCGTCGAGTTTTCCAAGGAGGAGTTCGCCACCATCCGTACTGGGCGAGCCCACCCGGCCATGTTCGCGAAAATCTCCGCCGATTACTACGGCACCCCGACCCCGATCCAGCAACTGGCCGGATTCCAGGCGCCAGAGGCCAGGACAATGCTGATTTCACCGTACGACCAATCGGCCCTGGCGGCCATCGAACGGGCCATCCGTGACTCGGATTTGGGAGTCAATCCCACCAACGACGGCCATGTGATCCGGGTCGTGTTGCCCATCCTGACCGAGGAGCGCCGCAAAGAGTACACCAAGGTTGCCCGCGCCAAGGCCGAAGAGGGACGGGTCTCGATTCGCAACGCCCGGCGCCACGCGATCGACGCGTGCAAGAAGATGGAGAAGGACAAGGAAGTCGGCGAGGACGAAGTCGTCAAGGCCGAGAAGAAGCTCGACGAGATCACCAAAAAGCACGTCGAGGCCGTCGACGATCTGCTCAAGCGCAAAGAAGCCGAACTCCTGGAAGTCTGATGTCCTCCGATGCCGACGATCATCAGTCCGCATCCGATCCGGTCCCTGCACACGACCACCGGGCGGACCATCCTCACACGCACACCGAGGATGTCGAACAGGCTCTGAACGAGTTCGTCGACGCAGCCCGGAAGGCGACTGAAGCGGTCAACAAGAGGGCCGGGCGCGATGTGTTCATCGCCACGGCGGTGGGTCTGGGTCTGCTGGCCATCGTCGGGGCGTCGATGATCTGGTTCCACTGGGGGTTCGTCGTCTTCGTGCTGGCCATGGTGGTCGGCGCCCAAATCGAGATGAGCCACGCCTTCGCTTCCCAGCGCGGCATCAGAATCGTCCTGGTGCCCCTGATGATCGGTTCGGTGGCCTTCCTGGTCGGCGCGTACCTCACCCAGGCCTACCGGGGGGTGATCTCGCCCATGATCCTGATGTGGATCATCGGACTGACGATCGTGCTCATTTTCATCGTGCGCATCCTCGGCCCCATGGAGGGGTTCGTCAACGACGTGGTGTACACAGTGTTTCTGCTTGTCTACCCGTGTCTGCTGGTCTCCGGGATGCTCTTCATCCTGACCGGGCCCCAAGGACCGCTGCTGGTCGCCATGCTCATCTTGGGCATCGCGGGATCGGACACCGGCGGCTACGTCCTGGGCATGCTCATTGGTAAACATCCCTTTGCCCCGCGAATCTCCCCGAAGAAGTCCTGGGAGGGTGTGGCCGGTTCGTTCATTCTCTCCGGGGTTTTCCTGGTCCTGATGACGATCTTCGCCGTCGGCGCCCCCTGGTGGAAGGGCCTCGTCCTCACAGCCGTGCTTGTCAGCGCGTCTATCGTCGGCGATCTGGTCGAGTCGGTGATCAAACGCGACCTCGGCCTGAAAGACATGGGACATTTCTTCCCGGGCCATGGTGGGATCATGGACCGCATCGATTCCTACATCGTGGCCGCCAGCCCGGTCTGGGTGACCGTCATCCTCCTCTTCTGGCAAGGGTGAACCTGTCATGGTTTCTGTGACAAAGCCTCCGGGTCACTGGGCCGGGATGAGCGCGGGCGAGCGTACGGATACAGTACGGGAGTTGGGACTGCCCACCTATCGGGCCGACCAGCTGTCCAGGCATTACTTCGAACGCCACGAAGCGGATCCCACCACCTGGAGTGACCTGCCCGTGGCCCAGCGCGACCTGGTCGCAACCGTCTTCCCGTCCCTGGCCGAGAAGGTCACCGAGTTCTCTGCCGACCAGGGCATGACGGTCAAGAGCCTCTACCGGCTCTTCGGAGGCGCCCTCGTGGAGTGCGTCTTGATGAGATATCCCCGTGTGGAACGCTCCGGGTTCCGCTCGACTCTGTGCGTGTCCTGCCAGGCCGGGTGCGGGATCGGTTGTCCCTTCTGCGCGACCGGACAAGCGGGATTGCAGCGCAACCTGACTGCCGCAGAAATACTGGAACAAGTACGCATGGCCGTGGTCGCAGTGGAGGGTGGCACACTCCCGGGAGGAGCAGGCAATCTCAACAATGTCGTGTTCATGGGCATGGGCGAGCCTCTCGCCAACTACCAGGCGGTGATGGCCGCCATCCGCGCGATTTCCGCACCCTCGCCTCATGGTTTCGCCGTCTCGGCCCGTGGGATCACAGTGTCCACCGCTGGGCTCGTGCCCCGGATGGCGGACCTGGCGAAGGAGGGTTTGCCCTTGACGCTGGCAGTTTCTCTCCACGCGCCCGACGACGAGTTGCGTGACACCCTGGTTCCCATCAACAAGCGTTGGCCAGTACGCGAGGTGCTCGACGCCGCATCCTCGTACTTCCGGGAAACTGGTCGCCGTGTCTCCATCGAGTACGCCCTGATGCGCGACATCAACGACCAGGCCGAACGGGCCGACCTGTTGGCCAGGGAACTGAATGCCCGCGGTCTCGGGTGGGT
>WRFP01000178.1 GCA_009778725.1 Propionibacteriaceae bacterium | reverse complement strand
CACGCCCACATCAGCCGGGAGTTGTGGACCTGGGGCGACTCGTACCGCATCGACATCGCACCTGGGGAGCCAGAGGTTCTCCTACTTGCGATCGTGATCGCAGTCGACGCCGTCCTGGATGCCCGACGAGCTGCCGGCGCAGTCGCCGCATCCAGCTAAAAGAATTTCACAACGAAGTTGCCCCGACGCCAGCGAGAGTGCCCTGTCACGAACACCACTTGCAATGGCGGCCGTCAATGCCCCGAGAACCTGAATTAATCGGCGTGACACAGTCCACAGGCATCTGATCGCCGTTGTACCGGTGGCTCATCTGGGCTACACTGTAGCTCAGATGAGAGGAAGACTAATGCCTGCAGGTGCTGTTGTACGAGCCCGCGTTGATGAGAACGTGAAAAACGAGGCCGCTGCCGTCCTGGCGGCCATTGGGTTGACCGTGTCCGACGCCTTCAGAATGCTGTTAGTGCGAACAGCCACCGAGAAGGCTCTCCCCTTCGATCCTCTCGTACCCAACGAGACAACCATCGCAGCCATCCGCGAGGCCCGAGCAGGAAACCTGCCCCAGTTCACAAGCACTGATGAGCTGATGGACTATCTGGATGCCGACGACTGAGCGAGTCGTCGAACCGACCAGTCAGTTCCGCCGCGACTGGAAACGCGAGAGCAAGGGGCGTTACCGAACCACTCTTCAGAACGACTTCGATACGGTCCTCGCCATGCTGCGAGCCGACACTGAGTTGCCTGCACGATATCGTGACCACCAACTAGGGTCCCGGGCAATTGCTCGTCCCCACACGGCGCTAGTCCTCACGCACTGCTCATGTGTTGCATATATGCATCAGTCGAATCTACCCTAGAGTCATGCTTGAAGCAGCTGAAGTCATCGCACAAGTCAGGTCGGACCGCCAGTTGACGATGAATGCCCTTGCCGACGTTTCCGGAGTGCCTGTTTCCACGATCTCGCGCATCGAGTCAGGGAAAGTCGAGCCGACCTGGTCAATGATGACTCGGATTCTCTCCTCAGCCGGGTTCAGTCTGGCGACAAGTCTCACACCGACTGGAACGGATGAACCGTTCGCTGCGATCCTACGTCGACTGGATCGTACTGCACTCAGTGGGCGCGAACGGATCATACGCCGATTCCCTGCGGTTGCTCGTCTCGCACAGGTGGCCCGCCGCCCCGGCGCCCGACGGGTCACCCTGACAGTCCCGCTCAATCAGGTCATCATCAACCTAGATCGACAAGGCCAATCACCAGTCGTCTCATCCTTGGAAGCCTTCATGGGCGACACCAGCAAGACTCAGTCGTTCACTCCAGTCATCTACGTCGATGATCCGGCCCGAGCCAAGGGATTCACCGACGCCACGCCTACTTCTCCGACAATCATGTTCTTGTTGCCGATCACCGCAAACGTCACATCATGCACACAAACTGGTACCGGCACAGCAATTACTAGTCGCGAGTGGGCACTGTTAGATTCGTTGGCCTCACCCGGCAGACAGCCAGACGCCACATTGTATCTACTCGAAGAGTTGCTTCAGGAGCCAGTACCATGCACGCCCAACCCCCGAATCGTCCTCCCACCCACCTGACAGACCTCACTTACGGGGTGCAGGCCTCCCGAAGACTGCTGATCGACACCATCCGGGCCCTGACGGATTTTATCGACGCGATCACTGTTGTTGGCGCCCATGCGGTTCACATGTGGGTGCAAGACGTGCTGGGATCCATCGATATGCAAGCCACCCGTGACGCAGATGTGGTCGTCAACCCTGTTTTCGTCACTCCGGACCCGAAAATGCTCGACATCATGGCAGCAATCGGAGTCACACCAGCGCTCCCCGATCGACCAGGCGTCTTCGGATACACAGCCGAAATGTCTCTACCACTCAGCGCGCGCACGACCATCGATCTGATCGTGCCTGAAACGTACGCTGGGCCGGGCAGGCGATCTGCTCGCATCCAAGGTCACTACCATGCTGCGGGACGAGCGGTCGCGTTGGAACTAGCCATCTGGGATCGCCAACTTCGAACCATCTCAAACATTGAGGACCCCGCTGACCATGTCGACGCGTGGGTCGCAGGACCAGCCGCTTTATTGGTTGCCAAGGCGCATAAAGTCCACGAGCGCTTGGTGAGGGTCTCTATCCGTCCGGATCGGTTACGACCCAAGGACTCCGGCGACATCGCTCTGCTCATGTTGGTCTCCAACCCAGACAACATCGCAGCGACGATGGTTTACCAAGCCAGCGAACACTCCGAAATTGCACCAGTCGTCAAACAAGCCATTATCTGGTTGATTGAGATGTATGCCGACCCAACGTCCATAGTGCGCCACCAGGCTGCCGATGCACTTGCGGACCGCTTCGAGATGAGTCAGATCAACGACGGCATGGATGCCTGGCTCACAAGGTTTGGCAACAGGGTTGACCAGCTATCGGACGATCGCGAAATCTCCTGGAATCCGCCCAGCGACTAGAGCGTAGTCATGTCGGCATCAACAGTCACAGTTGCCAATTTACGGCGTAAGGCGTTGCCATAGTGAAATTCGATCACGTGCCGTATCCGAGAGACGTTACATTGACGGTTGGCGCAATGGCCACGGTTTCCAGGGACCAGGCTGGGCCTTGAGCACACTCCGAGCTTTCTGGAGGTATTCACGCGAGTACGGTTGGTCGGCGATCCTGCCGGACTGGCGTGATCCGCCATTCGGGTACGCGATGGCTACCGTGTACTTCCTTCCTTTGCAAGATTCAACAAACGTACCGTTAATTACGGCGAATACGTTCTGTTCAAGTCCATCGGCACAGCTAGACCACTCCTGGTCACAGGCGTCACATCCACAGTCTGGATGGTTTTGCCCAAACAAGGCACCTGCTTCAAACCAAACTCCGGGAAAGCTCGTGATGCGAAAGACGAGAGACGCGGCATCAGGGCGCTGTGGGGCAACCATGATCGCCCGTAGTTCTGATGTGCAGCCGTCTTCTGGCGACGAAGAGTCTCGCCATTCCCGGCCAATATGCGAACCCTCCTCGACGGTGCAGGTATAGGTCCTAGCCAAGAAGTCCACCAACGCTTCGACAACAGTCAGGAGCGGAGCGAACCGTTCCGGGTGAGTCACCACGGAATAGGTCTCGTCTGGTGGTGATCCAGGCGCCCACCGGCTCCCGTACTGGATCGGCGACGCGTTGTCGTCGAGAAAGACGGGGTCGTCGATCTCAGGTCGGACATACCCGGACTCGGCCATTGTCCACTCGACACGAGGCAACCCATCATGTCGGCCAGGGCGAGGAAGCCATCGGCGCCGTGTCAGCAGAGTTCCCTGGGCCTGGAATTCAGTCATCAGTGCCCCGAAAACCGGAATTCGACGACGTCGCCGTCTCTCATGACGTACTCTTTGCCTTCCATGCGGGCTTTTCCGGCAGTACGGACGGCTGCGACTGATCCCAGGTCCACCAGGTCTTCGTACGAGACGATTTCGGCCTTGATGAAGCCCTTCTGGAAATCGGTATGGATCACTCCGGCGGCTTGGGGGGCTGTCCAGCCCTGGTGGATTGTCCAGGCTCGGGCTTCTTTGGGGCCGGCGGTGAGGAAACTTTGCAGGCCGAGGGTCGCAAAACCGACTCGGGCCAGTTTGTCCAAGCCCGGCTCGTCTACTCCCATGTCGACCAGGAATTCGCGGGCCTCCTCTTCGGTCATTTCCACTAGCTCCGATTCGAATTTGGCGTCGACGAAGATGGCCTCGGCGGGGGCGACAACCTCGCGCATCCTCGTCAGTTGGGCCTCGTCACCTAGCTGGTCTTGATCGCAGTTGAACACATAAATGAACGGCTTGGAACTGAGCAACCACAAGTCGTGGAGCGGTTCGGGGTCCAGTCCGGCGGCAAATGCAGTTTGCCCCTTGGCGAGGACCTCGTACGCCTCCTGCCACGCAGTTAACGTCGCCTGGAACTCCTTTTTGATCCGCGCCTGCTTCTCCATGCGCGGGATGGCCTTTTCCAGAGTCTGCAGATCGGCGAGAATCAACTCGGTGGTGATCGTCTCGATGTCGGACGCCGGGTCGACCTCACCGTCGACATGGATCACGTTCTCATCTTCGAATGCCCTGGTCACCTGGCAGATAGCGTCGGCCTCGCGAATGTTGGCCAAGAAGGCATTGCCCATGCCCTCACCGGTGGAGGCGCCCTTGACGATGCCCGCGATGTCAACGAAACTGACGGTCGCCGGTACGATCCGCTCGGAGTGGTACATGTCCGACAACACCTTTAACCGTGGATCGGGCACCCCGACCACCCCGACGTTCGGCTCGATCGTCGCGAAAGGAT
>WRFP01000177.1 GCA_009778725.1 Propionibacteriaceae bacterium | reverse complement strand
TGTGGGGTGCATTCCGACCAAGTCCTTGCTCAAGAACGCTGAAGTGGCGCACACCGTGACCCATGAGAAGGAATTGTTCGGCCTGTCGGGGGAGATGACCTGCGATTACGGTTCCGCCGTCGCGCGCTCGCGCGCCGTGTCCGACCGGATGGTCAAGGGCGTTCATTTCCTGATGAAGAAGAACAAGGTCACCGAGTACAACGGTTGGGCGACCTTCAAGAACTCCAAGACCGTCAACGTCGGATTCGAGACCGGCGTGGTGGAATCTCTGACCTTCGACAACTGCATCATCGCCACCGGGGCCACACCAAAGATGCTTCCCGGGGTGGCCAAGGGACCTCGCGTGGTGACCTTCGAAGAGCAGATCGTCTCGACGGACCTGCCGCGGTCCATCGTCATCTGCGGTGCCGGTCCGATCGGCACAGAATTTGCGTACGTGCTGGCCAGCTACGGCGTCAGCGTCACCATGGTCGAGTTCCTGGACCGCATCCTGCCACTGGAGGACCCTGAGGTGTCGGCTGAGGTGGCCAAGGCCTACAAGGCTCTCGGCATCACCCTGCTGACCGCACACGCCGTCAAGGGGATCACCCAGGACGCCAATTCCGCCAAGGTCTACATCGAACCCGTGGGCGGGGGAGCGGAGTTCATTCTCGAAGCAGACAGAGTGTTAATGTCTGTTGGGTTTGCGCCTCGTACTGAAGGATTCGGATTATCGGAGACCGGTGTGTTGCTGACCGAAAAGGGCACCATTGCCATCGATGACCACATGCGGACGACAGTGCCCGGGCTGTACGCGATCGGTGACGTCACCGGCAAGCTGATGTTGGCCCACACCGCCGAAGCGCAAGGTGTTGTCGCAGCCGAGACCATCGCCGGTGTGGACACCTTCCCGATCAACTACGACATGATCCCGCGGGCCACCTACAGCCAACCGCAGGTAGCATCCTTCGGCTACACCGAAGCCCAGGCCAAGGCCAAGGGCTACAAGGTCAAGGTCTCCAAGTTCCCGTTCTCCGCCAACGGCAAGGCCTGGGGTCTGGGACAGGGGAGTGGCTTCGTGAAAATCGTCGCCGACACCACCCACAACGAGATTCTCGGAGCGCACATGGTCGGTGCTGATGTCACCGAACTGCTGCCCGTACTGACACTGGCCCAGATGTGGGACCTGACCGCTGAGGAAGTCGCGCGAAATATCCACGCGCACCCCACCCTGTCAGAATCGATCAAAGAAGCGGCCGAAGGGGTCGCCGGACATATGATCAATTTCTGATCAGGTCACGTCACGCTCCTAGTCGCCCAGACCGGTGCCGACTTTGCGCGCTGTTTTGATCCAGTCGTGATCGGTTGGTACGAGTTTCACCTTGCCAGCGACCTGTTGGAGCGGGACGGCCTCGGTGCCTTGACCGCGGGCGGCCACCAGGATGCCGAACTCACCGGCTTTCACCAGGTCTGCTGCGGCTGTGCCGAGACGGGTGGCCAGAATGCGGTCCTCAGCGCAGGGAATTCCGCCGCGTTGGACGTACCCCAAGATGGTGACACGGCTCTCCAGGCCGGTTGCCGCTTCCAATTCGCGGGCAAGTTTGAAGGTGTGTTCGCGCTGGGCGTCGGCCACGTTAGCCAGATGAGTCTTGGCAGCCCGGTGAGCCTCGGGAGTCTTGGCGGCATCCACCAGCAACCGAGCGGCCTGGAAGTCGGCCGCGTCCTTGGAGTCGCGGGCACCTTCGGCGACAGCGACGACGGAGAAGGTGCTCCCACGGGCGATCCGTGCTTTGATGGTGTCGGTGATCGAGTCGACGCTGTACGGAATCTCTGGGATCAGTACGATGTCGGCGCCGCCGGCGATACCCGAACCGAGGCTCAGCCAACCGGCCCGGTGTCCCATGATCTCGGCCAAGATGATCCGGTGGTGACTGTGCGCCGTACTGTGCAAGCGATCGATCGCGTCGGTGGCGATCTCCAGAGCCGTGGCGAACCCGAAAGACGTGTCCGTGTAGGCGATGTCATTGTCAATCGTTTTTGGTAGCGAAACGACATTGACACCAACGTCCATCAGTTGTTTGGCGTTCTTGGCTGTACCACCGCCGCCCAGCATCACCAAAGCGTCGATCTTCAGCTTCTCCAGGTTCTCCTGCACTGTCGCAACCATATTCTGCGGTTCGCCGTCAACAATATATTTGTGGACCTTGTCCCGGCTCGTGCCCAGAATCGTCCCACCAGTGGTCAAGATGCCTGACAGCGCAGCCCCGTCCAGATCGACGTAACGATTCTCCACCAACCCCTTGATACCGTCACGGAACCCAATCAATTCCATGCCGTAATGGTTGATGGCAGTCTTGCCGAAACCCCGAATGACAGCGTTCAATCCCGGTGCGTCGCCACCCGCGGTAAGAATTCCAACCCGTTTGACAGCTGTCGTCATGTGTTCAGCCCCTTCCTGGATGTAGCCGTGTCCATTCTTGCACTGCCATCACATTCGGCCAAGACACGGTGAGGGTGTACTATCGAATTCTTACACTAGCCCGATAAGGTACATTATGACATTTCCCTTTAGGGAAACGTCATAATGTACGGGAAGTTGAGACGGGACAGTCGGCACGATCTGGATCATACAGTTGGCTCCACAAACTCGGCGAGCCTGGCTTTGCCACCATCCGCTAAGAGGTAGATTCCACGTATGGAAGCTCCAACCATCACCTTGAGGCTCGACGGCGGAATCGCCGACGAGCACCGTATTGACGCTAGGAACCTGGCCGCCGCGCTTCTTCACCTTGCTGAAGCCGTCGAGCGAACCGGGCAGATTTTCACCTTTGGTGTTCCGGTTAGACTTACCATCCAGGCCACAGATGAGGGATCGTTCATTGTCAAGTTCCTGCTCAGCGCCAATGAGGTCTGGGAGGATGTCGTCGAAGCCATCACTAGCCCGACTGGTGCCACCATCATCAACCTGACTACCATCGCTGGGACTGTCGTCAGTGTCATCAGCCTGCTCTTGAGCAGAGTTCAGCACGGCGGACGACCGACCGCCACCATCAGCCAGACGTACGAGACCACGATCACCTACCCCGACGGCTCCTCAGTGGTCACAAGGGCGGAGACGCTCCTTGCGGCCAACGACGCGATGGTCACCGGAGCCCTCAGGCAGGCATTCGATCACCTCACCCGTAACGGCATCCACACTGTCGAACTTGCAAACGGCGGAAACATGCCTGTCACCCTGCACAAGGATGATCTGTCAGTTTTCAATCAAGGATTGACCGACATTGTCCACCTAGAGAACGGGGACAAAGTGACCTTGGACGAGTTGTTACTTCTGCTCCGGGAACCCCATCCCACCCAATCCCTACCGCCGATTACTCGATGTGAGCCGTTGGACCTAGACGATGACATTGACAACCCAGACCTCCACTGGTACGACCAACCAAGCCGGGACGGACCCTATCTCTCCTTTTGACGGGTGCTCAAAGATGGCCGACATTCAGCCAGAACTGGTCATCAATCTGTACGTTTCCGTTGGCAGGGGGTTCAAACCGCACGAATTGATCCTTTCCAGTTCACTGTGACCGTATTAGTCGTCAGTCGCGACGATGAGGTGGAGTTTATGTGAGGCATGGTCGATGGCCACGAACTCGTGGAAACCTGTGTGACCTATTACATACGACCAGTCGTGTTCGTGTTCAGGGCCGGGATTGTTGAGTTTATACAGGTGGCCGGATTTGAGAAGGGAGAAGACGGGGTTCATGCGTTGGTGAGTTTCTGGGGACTGACGGTAATTGGGATCGTTCCAATTCTGGTTGTCGGCCCAGTCCTCCAGGAGCGATACTGCGGCCTTCGGAGACCAGGATTCGAACAATTGTACGGTGATGTTACTCCTCCACCACTTGCCGTGGATGGCTGGCTCGCTGATCGCTTGATCCGGATCGAAAGGGGCGGCATAAGTGTGGCAATACCAGGAACTTCCGATCAGGGATTCCAGGCAGGACTGGTCATCGTCTTCGGGGCCCACAGTGAAGTGCAGGATGTCAATGAACATGTACGTGCCCTTGTCTAGATGGATAAGTTCGGAGTTCAGCAGACAAAGTCCCATGCTCGCATCATAGCGACACGAGATACCACTCGGTTGGCGGATTGACGGTAGATTATTGGGTGTGGACGTTATGCGGGACGTCTTATCAACGATGAAGTGAGGTTTCCATGGGACATCGAGTGGCAATTCTGACGGCGGGAGGGTTTGCTCCTTGTTTGTCTTCGGCTGTTGGTGGGTTGATCGAGAAGTACACGGCGGTGTCACCGGACACTGAGATCATCGCGTACCGGCATGGGTATCAGGGGTTG
>WRFP01000176.1 GCA_009778725.1 Propionibacteriaceae bacterium | reverse complement strand
GCTCAACCCGGAGGTGATCATCACCTCCCTGGGAAACTGGGCTTTGTGGGGTGTGGCCCTGATCATCTTCATCGAATGCGCCATCTTCCCGATCCTCCCCGGTGACTCCCTGCTCTTCGCCGTCGGCATGTTCACCGCCATGGGCACGATCGCCTACGGCGGCCTGGGAACAACCATCGTCTTCATCTACCTGGTTTTGATGATCGCGGCTGTCGGCGGCAATCTCGCCGGATACTGGGTGGGCCGCCTGATCGGTCCCCCGCTGTTCAAACCGCGTACTGGCATGGCGGGCAAAATCTTCGACCCGGTCTACATCGAGAAGACCCATGGCTTTTTCGAAAAGTACGGCGCCAGGGCGCTTATCCTGGCCCGTTTCGTCCCGCTCGTGCGCACCCTCGTCACACTGATCGCGGGCATCTCCAAGATGAAGCTACAGACCTTCATCGGTTTCACCGCCGTCGGCGGAGTCGCCTGGGTGCTGATCGTGACCACAGCCGGCTATTTCCTCGGCGGGGTGTCCGTCATCAAGAACAACTTCGAACTGGCGTGTGTGATCATCGTGCTCATCTCCCTGCTGCCGATGGGCTGGGAGTGGCTGAAAGGGCGCAGGAACCGTACCAAGGCTGCTGTCCCACCCCCGCAGGCATAGCAGCCGACTGAGCAATCAGGGTCTTGACAGCCCTTGTCGCAGCGGTAGCAACAGTCAGGTTGAGTGGCCGGAATCAGGCTCCGAACTCGTCGGGGACCACACCGCCCAGCTTGGCGTTCTTACGCTCCAGCCTCGCCCGGTGTACGGCACCGTCGATCGCGGCGCCACCACCGCCGACTCCGATCAGGACCAGGCCGATGACCACCATGAGCAATTCGTACTCCCCGTTGAACCCGATGACACCCGAGGCGAAGGGGTTGGAGGCTCCCCAGATCAGGAAGGTCAGCACGCCGACGTAGACCACCACCAGCAAGGCGCCGGCCACCCGGGAGGCGAGTCCGAGCAGGAGCATCAGGGCGATGAGGAACTCCACGCAAATCTGCAACCAGGTCAACAACGTTGGTTCAGGCAGGATGGACCCCGCCCAGCCATTCTTGGTCTGGGTGAAGTTCAGCATCTGCTGGGTGGCGGTGATCGACAGGATCGCGGCCACGACGACTCTCAAGACGAACAAGGTGAAGCTCGGCCACGCCTTGTACACCGAAGGTGGCCCGAACAGACGCGGTGCTGTGACGACGTCGGCGCCCGGGTCCACCTCGCCGAGGGCACGGGCACGGGCGGCCCGGTGGTCGTCCATGGTGGACTCCATGGGCATGATGACAGTTTCGTTGGGTTGTACCACGGGTTGATCCACCTCTACAGTTCCATGAACGGGTTCTTGACTATCCTCACCACGGTAGATGGACGCGGGAATGCGTACAGAATCCTCGGCTTGCTTGCCGTCTTCGGTCAGGTCGAGGACCTCATCGGGAGCGGTCTGCGCCGCAGGGTCTTCGGGCTGGTCAACCGGTGTCGGCGCCTCATCCGTGCCGACGACTGCGTCCGGCTGCGGTGACGCGACAACTTCTGGTGGGATTCCCGTGGCCGCAGGCGGAGCCAGTTGGGCGGCCGTCTGCCACGGCGGGCGCGCCGAATCGACGGCCGGAGGAGTGTCCGATGTGGACTCGGGTTCGGCAAACAACCACGCGGCTGTCCCCACTGCAGGAGCCTGTGTCCCGGCAGCATCGGCGCCCGGGTCGTCAGTGTCACTGCGCCGGTTCGGCTGAGATTCAATCAGGTCGTTGCTCATCGTCCTATCCCTTCGTGTTAAGGGCCGGGCGCCAGCTTTTCTCACAGACCGAGAGCGGGATTCGCAGACGGATAACACTCATGCCACCGGATGGGGATGATGCCGAATTCTGAGGGGATAGTCATGGTTCCCGGTACGTACCATCGTGTCATGCCCCTCATAACCGGCCATGTGCGACACGCCAAGAAGCAGCGTGTTATCACCAACCGCTCAGGACTCACCGATTGAACTCACGCCAGACTGACCATCAGCGCTTCAACGGCCAATTGGGGTGCCACATTGGCGGCCAGGGCTTGGCGGCACTCCACGATGGCGTCCAGGCGACGGATCGTGGTTTGTGCGGTGGACGTGGCGGCGGCTTGCCCGATCGCGTCGGAGAAATCGACATTGACCAGGTCCACTCCTGCGGCCGTCTGCACGACGAGCACATCGCGGAAGTAGCCGGTCAGTTCCAGCAGTACGGAGTCGAGGCGGTCGCGGACGAACCGTTTTGCCCTCAAACCCTGCTGTTCTTCCAGGTCTTTCAACTGCCCGGCCGCACCTCGGGGGACACTGCGACCCGATTCCATCCCCAAGGCGATGGACAGCTTCGCCCGCTCGTCGGCATCGAGGCTGGTCGTGGCGGCGGCCGCGTCCTCTTGGGCGGTCGTCACCGCCCAGGCCGCACTCTCCAGACAACCGCCGAGGGTGCCCAGCTTGGCCGGAATTTGGAGGATGTCGTGGCGCCGCTTGGCGGCTTCTGGATTGGTGGCCATCGCCCGGGCCCGGCCGATATGGCCTTGTGACACGCGGGCGGCGAAGGCCGCCTGCTCGCCGGGAATCCCCTCAGCCTCAAGCAAAGTTGTCACAGCGTCTGTACTGGGGGTGACGAGATTGACCTGACGGCACCGGGAGCGGATGGTGACCACCACATCGTCGGCGGTGGGGGCGCACAGCATCCAAACGGTCTTGTGGGCTGGTTCCTCGATGGCTTTGAGCAGGGCGTCCGCGCCGCGTTCGGTCACCCGGTCGGCGTCCTCGACGATCAGGGCCTGCCAGCGCCCCGACGTGGGACTCATCGACGCCTTGCGCACCAGGCTGCGTACCTCATCCACGCCGATGCTCAACTGTTCGGTACGCACAATGGTGATGTCGGGATGCGTACCGGCCAAGACTGTGGTGCACGACCGGCACGTCCCACAGCCTGACTGCTCACACTGCAACCCCGCCGCGAAGGCCCTGGCCGCGACCGAACGTCCCGACCCTGGCGGGCCGGTGAACAACCAGGCATGGGTCATGGCGTGACGGGTTTGGGCAATCGCACGCTGCAAGGTCGCCACGGCGCCGGCCTGCCCCACCAGCGAGTCCCATACTGTCATCCTGTGATCCCTTCAGCGAAGCGTCGACTCCACAGTTTCGCGTTGCGGTCGCGTACGAAGACCCCGGGAAAAACCGGCTCAATGACCGCAGACAGACGCTGGGTTCGCCGAAGACGTGCCCTAGGAGACTCTGACGTACCCTAGGCCTGGTCGATCTCCACGATCGGATCTCCGCCCTGGATGGCCATACTGGCCTCGACGAAGATTCTCCCGACCACCCCAGTGTAGGCGGTCTGGATTTCCGTCTCCATCTTCATGGCCTCCAAGATGGCCACCACATCGCCGGCGGCGACGGTCTGGCCCTCCTGGACCAGAATCTTACGCACCGATCCCGCCAGCGGAGCGGTGACGGTCTTGCCCACGTGGTGAGGCTGGGGAGCGGGCCCCGGTACACCACCGACGTTCAGCGCCGGGAGTCCTGAAGGGGTCAGGTCGACTTCGACATCCACCTCGTACGGAACCTGGTTGACGGTCACCTTCAATTTCATCTTGATACTCCTTTGTGATCACCGAACGGGTGTGTGGTTGAGCTGAGCGACCCGAGTGCCTTTGGCCCACTGCGGCGACGAGGCGAAACGGATCTGTCTCTTGATGCCCGTGTATCCCATGTAGGCCGCGACACCGGCCGCGATGGCGACCAGAACGTCTTCGGGCACCTCCTGGGCGGTGACGAGCTTCAGCGATGTGACTTGTTTCTCCAAGTCCTGAACACGACCGGACAAGGACTTGACGAGGTCGAGCAATTGTTGATTTTGATCCATGCGACGCTCCTTAGCACCCTAGCTCGGGAAGATCCCGTGTTTCTTGGCGGGGCGCAGCTTGCGCTTGCCGGCCAACTGCTCCAGGGCGAAGGCCACCTTGGCCCTGGTTTCAGCGGGATCGATGATGTCGTCGACCAGGCCGCGCGACGCCGCCATGAACGGGGTCGCGAACGTGTCACGATAAGACTCGATCATCTCGACGCGCTTGGCCTCGGGGTCGTCCGCGTCCTTGATCTCGCGGGCGAACACCACTGCGGCCGCACCCTCGGCACCCATGACCGCGATTTCGGCGGTCGGCCACGCGAAGGTGACATCGGCGCCCAGGTCGCGCGACGCCATGGCGAGGTAGGCCCCGCCGTAGGCCTTGCGCAGCGTCACCGTGATCAGCGGCACCGTGCAGGCAGAGTACGCGAACAACATCTTGGCGCCATGGCGGATGATGCCGCCATGC
>WRFP01000175.1 GCA_009778725.1 Propionibacteriaceae bacterium | reverse complement strand
GAATCCTACCCGTACTGCCTGGAGGTCAAGATCGCTCACCGCGTACTGTCTTGGTCAGACAGTCACCACCTCTGGTCCACCACACTCACGAAAGACATCAAAATCCCCATCCTGAGTCACCACAGGCAGTTCACGAGACAAGGCCACGGCTGCAATCCACATGTCATTCACGTTCACCTTACGATGAGACTCGGCGACCTTGTTCCGAAGAATTGCCCACTCATGAGCGGCACGAGCATCAATGGCAAGCAACGGCAGACCAGCCAAAGACTGAACAGTCTTCAACCGAGCAGAACGAGCATCGACCGTTTGAGCAGCCAGCACACCCGCCTCCAGTTCGGCCAATGTCACCACAGTCACATAACCCTCGTCGGGCAAGAGATTTCTCCGAAGGGCACGCCCAGCTTTCAGCCCGATGAATACGCTCGTGTCCAATATCCCGACGCTCACAGGATGGGCCCCAAGTCACTCGCATCCTCATCCAGGGCAGCCAGATCGGCTCGTAGCCCCGGATCCGTCTTGGGTATCGCCATGACTTCTTCTGGAGTGAGGAAGGGACGGCGACCAGTGTCCACAGGTACGATGCGGGCGACCTGCTCTCCCCGAGAGGTGAGGATGACGTCCTCTCCAGCACGCACTCTCTGCACCACCTGTGAAGTATTATTGCGCAGATCTCTTACGGCTACTGTGACCATGCTACGAGTGTAGCATGAGGGCTACGGAACCATTCCGGAATTCACATTCACTCAACAACCGATATCGAGATCGCGAAACATGAGTTACCTCCGATAACTCGTCCCCAGTCCGGAAGTCCCGAAAATCGAGGTACCCCACAAGACAAAATTCCTTTTCCACTAGCATTTCTAGACATTGTCCGTGACACACTCAAGCACTGACAAGAAGTACTGTGAGCGGTCGAAAAAGGTCGTCCACATGCCGATACTAGGGGGGGTATTTCTGGGGTGATCCTGTTAGCATGGTGATGAAACCGACTCGTTAATAAACCTCTTAGTTTTAATTTTCTTGGTTTCAATCAATTCTCATTGTAGAGAGAGGACGAAATGAAAGCACTTGTCTATCATGGGCCCGGCAAGAAGACTTGGGAAGAAATTCCTGATCCTGTTATTCAAGATCCCAACGATGTTATCGTCAGGGTGGAAACTACAACAATTTGCGGTACGGACCTTCACATCCTCAAAGGCGATGTACCCGCGGTGACTGACGGCAGAGTCCTTGGCCACGAAGCCGTCGGGACGATCGTCGAAATCGGTTCGGGCGTGTCGAAGTTCGCTGTCGGACAGCGTGTCGTTGTGAACTGCATCACCACCTGCGGGACTTGCTCGTACTGCCGCGTTGGCAGCCCCTCGCACTGCGAGTCTGCCGGCGGAATCGGCTGGATCCTGGGACACCTGGTCGACGGAACCCAGGCCGAATATGTGCGCATCCCCTTTGGAGAAACATCTCTGCACTCGATCCCTGGGGGGCTCAGTGACGAGGAAGTCATCTTTATGTCTGACATCATTCCGACAGGGTACGAAATGGGCGTTCTCAACGGCAAAGTCAAGCCCGGAGACGATGTCGTCGTCATCGGCGCCGGGCCGGTCGGGCTCTCGGCTATGACAACCGCCCGGTTCATGGGGCCGCGTACCATCATCGCCGTCGACCTCGATCCCTTCCGCCTGGAAGCCGCCATGCGCGACTTCGGCGCGACTCACGCCATCAATTCCGGCCAACCGGGCTGGATGGATCAGGTCAGGAGCATCTGCCGCCACGACGGAGCCGACGTGGTCATGGAGGCCGTCGGCATCCCGCCAACTTTGGAAGCTGCTTTCCAGTTGGTACGCCCGACTGGTCACGTCGCCAACATCGGTGTCCACGGTGCGCCGGTGACCCTGCCCATCGATCAACTGTGGATTCAAAACATCACAGTCACGATGGGCCTTGTCAACGGTGTGACCGCTCCCACGCTGATCGACATGGTCGACGCCGGCAAGCTTAACGTCAAGCCCTTGGCAACCCACCGGTTCGCACTCGACGAGATCATCGAAGCCTACGATGTCTTCGCCAACGCGGCCGCCAACCACGCGCTGAAGGTTGTCCTCCACGCGTGACTCAGGCATTCCTCAGCCCTTGAGTAGGAGAGCGAAGGGTCGTTCCACATGGAACGACCCTTCGTTACGTTTGGGGGATTTCGAGCAAGATCCGGATCACTTGCCGAGCACTGGGTCAACAGACACCAGGTCATACAATGCTCCTTGGTTCAGTCGGGTGGTCAGGGCGGGGATGTCGGGCAGCGTGCCCATCTGGCGGAGGGCGGTGACAATGTCGTCGGGACGAACCAGGGGCTCATCGTGCCGGATGACCATTCTCAAGATGTTGGTTCCGGCCATCTCCAGTGCCAGTACGGGCGGCTTGGCATCGAAGGTACGCACACCCTTCTTGGTGAGGCGGGACACTTCGGCGGTTGGCGCCTGGACGAACCTCCCAACTGCCTCGCGCAACGAGTCCTCCTCGCATCCGGGCAAGGTCACTTCCCATTCACTCGCGTCGAAGTGACGTTCGGTTTCCATGGTGGACACCTTCAGGATGGGGAATCCCCGTGGCATGACACAGTCCAGACGGGCGTGGGCATCTGCCGCGTCCACCATCTCCCGTACGGCGATCACCAAGAACTCGGCCTCGCTGGCCGCACCGGTCGGAGCAGGGTTGACATAGGACACGCGCTGATGGGGGTGGAACCCGGACGAGTACGCCATCGGGATGCCGGCCCGTCGCAGTCCCCGTTCGAAACATCGAGCGAAATCACGATGGGACGCGAAGCGCATCGACTCTCGTTTTCCGTATTGGACAAGGAGTTTCGTGACCGGCGGTGCTTGCTGGGGGGGTTGTGCCTTTCGCGGACGAGAGATCGGATCAGGGGAGGCTGGCGACGGTTGAAGGTCGAATAGATCGCTGACTGACAGGTCCTGTGCCGCCACAGCTGGGTCGGTTCCGGGACTCTCGTCTTCACGGTCGCGTATATTGTCATCGGCACTGGGGCTGGTGGATCCAGGTGTCAGAATCTGGAGGACTGGACGTGAATCCACAGTCGCGTCGACTACACCGAGACCACTTGAGGCTGTCGATTGTGCGGGAACTGTCGACAGGGCATCTGTACCCCTCATCTCGTCAAGCACGCGGCCGGTGGGGCCCATTTCGATTCCGACCTGGAGGCCGGGGCAGACTCCGCAGTCGGTGCAGCCCTCCCAGCGGCAGTCGGGGACCGAGATTTCGGACAGGGAATCTTGCCAGTCGTCCCAGAGCCAGTCGCGGTCCAGGCCGACATCCAGGTGGTCCCAGGGGAGGATCTCGGTGGATTCGCGCTCGCGGGTGGTGTACCAATCCATCGAGAGACCCTGGGCGGTCAGGACCTGGTCGGTGGCTTCTACCCAGCGGTCGTACGAAAAATGCTCACTCCAGCCGTCGAATATTCCACCGCTTCTCCAGACTTGTTCGATGACACGGCCAACACGGCGGTCACCCCGGGCGAGCAGGCCCTCGACCTGGCCGGGCCTGCCGTCGGCGTACTTGACGAAGATGGCCCGGGAGTACTGCCGGTCTTCGCGGATGGAGTCTTTCAGGGCTCGCATGCGGCGGTTGACTGTCTCGGCGTCGCATTGGGCCGCCCACTGGAAGCTCGTGTGCGCCTTGGGGACGAACGCCCCGATGGAGATGGTGCACGACACGTCACGGCGACCCGTGACAGAGCGCCCGACGTCGATCACCCGGCGGGCCACCCGCCCAACGGCCATCACGTCCGCGTCGGTTTCGGTGGGCAGCCCGGCCATGAAATACAGCTTGACAGACCGCCATCCGGCGCTGAATGCCGCCTCCACTGTGGCGATCAGATCGTCCTCGTCCACATTCTTGTTGATGACCCGCCGCATCCGTTCCGAACCGCCTTCGGGCGCGAAAGTCAGTCCGGACCTTCGGCCGTTGCGGGACAGTTCTCGCGCGAGATCGATGTTGAACGCGTCCACCCGGGTCGACGGCAGTGACAAAGAAACATTGGTCCCCGCGTACCGGGCAGACAACCCCTGGGTCAGCGGGGCGATCTCGGAATGGTCGGCGCTCGACAAGGAGAGCAGCCCGACTTCCTCGTACCCGGTGGCGGCCAATCCCCGGTCGACCATCTGCCCGATCACGTCGATGGAACGCTCGCGCACCGGCCGGGTGATCATCCCGGCTTGGCAGAAGCGACATCCGCGCATACAACCACGGAATATTTCGGCGGAATATCGCTCGTGGACGGTTTCGGCCAGCGGGATCAGGGGATGCTTGGGGTACGGCCACGAGTCCAGGTCGGTGACGACATTCTTGCGGACGACTGCCGGG
>WRFP01000174.1 GCA_009778725.1 Propionibacteriaceae bacterium | reverse complement strand
GGAACTTCAACGTCGCAAAAATCACACTCATTCCGATGTCTTTCGAAACATCCTGGCTTTTCGTTGTATCGATGGGCATTGTTTCACCTCGATATCTCCATGAATACAGGCCATAGCCTACTCTGGATCCGGGGTAGCTCCGGATCCACTGATTGCTGGCGTCGCGAGCGGTCCTGTGGAGGGGCACCCGGATTGCCTTATCCCACAATCACGACCCGTATCCAGGTCTGGATAGACGAGATTCCAGTCTCCAGTCCTTGAGTCGGAGAATCCTTATATTGCGGTTTCTAACGATAAGTGTGATGATGAATCATGTGACGATATCGCCAGTACGAGGGTCCTCTGTCCGTGCGCCGCAGGCTGCGGATTGGGCGCTGTCGCATGGAGTCGCGTCCTTGACGACCGCGCAAGTAGCGGAATTGCTCAGTGTTCCGGCATCGCATGTGCCCCAACGCCTGGCCGTACCGAAGCAACGCGGAGAATGGATCGCCCCTGCACGGGGGCTGTGGGTCCCAGTTCCACCCGAGTTCCGGGGTTGGGGAGGTCCACCGGCAACCGAGTTCATTGCCACATTGATGCATCATCTTAATGTGACGTATTACATCGGCTGGCTGGCCGCAGCCGCCGCCTTTGGAGCAGCACACCACGCTGCACAAGTCACGCATGTGGCAGTGTCACGACTGGTTCGCGACAGACAGATCGGCCGAGCAGATCTGCGATTCCACATCCGGGCAAACATCGACGACCTCCCGACCGTGCAACGCATGGCACGCTCCGGCCCGTACCTCGTCTCCTCACCGGAGGTGACAGCACTCGACATAGTCAGTGACCTCACCGTTTCTGGAGGTTTGGACAATGCGGCCACTGTCATTGTCGACTTGGTCGAGGAAACCGGCCTGGATGACGACGTACTCACTAAGCTCGCGTCGAGCTACCCGGACGCCGCCATTCGACGCCTTGGCTGGATCGCCGAGACACATACCGAGCAGCGGTTCGACCACCTGGCAGCAGAAGTCGCAGCGGGTTCAGAGCACCCTGCGCGATTACAGCCCTCCCTGCCGTTAACAGGTGCATTGAACGAACGTTGGCGCCTGAGGCTCAACACGACTGTGGCAGTAGAGTGAGAATCGTGCTATCCGTCAATGACATCGCAGCTTGGGGTATTACCTGAATCCAACGATCCATTGCTACTCCGCAGCACCATATGGGCGCCCTGGCCCCATCGCCAACGCTCTACAGACGTCCAGTCTGCCCTCGCGTTGTCGCCGTGCCCAGTGCACCCATCTGGTGTTGCTCGCTACGCAAGCGATCGGTGGATTCAGGTATTACCCACCCATGGGCCACTGCCGACCAGATTGAGCAGGACCTGTTGCTTTCCCGAGCGATCTGTGCCATTGCCGATCATCCGTATCTCGGCAATGAACTACTCTTTCGCGGTGGAACCGCTCTGCACAAACTCCAGTTGCCCACTCCTCTGCGCTACAGCGAAGACCTCGACTACGTCCGTACCACCGCAGGAGGAATCGGGACGCTCACAGGGGCTCTGCTCGACCTGGGACGTGACCTGGGCTTCGATGTCAGATCAAAAATTACCGAGCATCCCAAGGTCTATTGGCGCACTATCAGCCAGGCTGGAAACCCATTGCGCATCAAAGTCGAAGTCAACACCCACGAACGTTCACCAGCGTTTCCCGTCGCCCACATACCCTTTGAGGTCACCTCCCCGTGGTGGAGCGGGACCTCCGACGTGCCCATCTTCCAACTGGCCGAATTGATCGCCACCAAGTTGCGGGCTCTCTACCAACGGTCGAAGGGGCGTGACTTGTTCGACATCTGGCTGACCCTGACCCAAACCTCACTCAACCCCAGTGAAGTGCTGTTGGCTTTTAAGTCGTACCGACCCGCCGGATACACGGCCAAAACAGCTGTTGCCAACCTTGAGTCTAAGCTTGCCAATCCAGACTTCCGTCACGACATCGATCAACTCGCTACCCGGCCGACAATCTCGTACGATGCAGATGAGGCTGCAAAGGTCGTGATACGTGCCTTCCTGGAAAATATGTGATCATGATGGGTTGTGGCCCGAGGCAGGTCCTCTTCACTGGCTGGCAGACAGGGCAGGATTCTGCTGACGAAAATTTCCGCAACAGTGAACGTACTCGGCTTTACACCGCGTGATACACTTGCCCCCGTCGATACGGGTGATTTCTTGAAACGACGGGGTGTGAACCCCGGTATTCAATGGTCTCCACGCTCGTACATCAGGAGGGTTGCCAGCGCGTCTGGCTTGAATCTGCCGATTGCATGCTTCATTGCTATGTATTGTGTGGGTTTGGGTCTGGGGAAGCGCTTGGCACCGAAGAGCTAGGACATGTCATTGGCTGTCATCGCACCCAGCGGTCCCCCGGCGTTTGCCGTTGAGGGGCTGTCCAAGATGTTCTCTGGGCGTACGGGTGATGTGCTGGCGTTAGACGATGTTACTTTGGAATTGAATGAAGGGTCGTTCACCTGCATCGTCGGGCCATCGGGGTGTGGCAAGTCGACGCTGTTGCGGATCCTCGGTGGGCTGGAGACAGCGACTCTGGGGACCGTCACCTCGCGTCTGAGGAGTGTCAACTCAGGTCTGGGGAATGTCAGATCGACACCGGAGACCGACACCTCAACACCAAAGACCGACACCTCAACACCAAAGACCGACACCTCAACACCAAAGACCGATACCTCAACACCAAGGACCGACACCTCAGCGAGGGTGGCAGGCAGTGTGCCTGCCTCGGCTTTCGTGTTTCAAGAGCATGGTGTCTTTCCCTGGTTCACTGTGCTTGACAATGTATCTTTTGGCATTCGGATGGCGGGAGTGGGCAAAACCCAGCGGGACAAGATCGCCCGCGACTGGATCAGCCGGATCGGCCTCGACGGCTTCGAAACTGCCTACCCGCACCAGTTGTCGGGGGGCATGAGACAGCGGATCGCGATCGCGCGGGCCTTCGCCACGGGATCACCGTGCCTGCTGATGGACGAGCCGCTCGGTGCCTTGGACGCCCAGACCCGGATGCTCATGCAGGAACAGTTGCTCCGGGTGTGGGAGGCTGATCGGAAGACCGTCGTGCTGGTCACCCACCAGATCGAGGAAGCGCTCCTGCTGGGAGACGTGGTTGTGATCATGTCCGCGCGGCCAGGGCGGGTCAAGGAGATCATCTCCGTACCCTTTGGCCGTCCGCGTCCTGCGGATCTTGAGGGCACGCCGGAGTTCGCGCAGTTGCGCCAGCACATCTGGAATGCCCTGCGTGACGAGGTCCGAGCATCGATGGCACTGTCATGAGCGGCTCCGAAGCACCTGACCAGGTCCAGGCAGTACCCGGCGGAAACACCGTCCGTACCCAAGCTCTCAACGAGGCAGCAGCCCGCGCGTACTCCCACTCTCGTCTACTCGCCACACGCGACGTGCTTTTGTCGATCTTCACTCCGATCCTCCTGCTCGCCCTGTGGGAAGTGGCGGCGCGCTGCGGGTGGATCGACAAGAAGCTTTACACTCCCCCGACTCAGATCGCCGTCCAGGGTGCCAAGATGGTCTCTTCGGGGGAAATGTGGCGCAACCTCGAGCCGACAGTGTTGCGCCTGCTCATCGGGTTCATCCTGGGGTCGGTCGCGGGCATCATCGCAGGGCTGTTGATGGGCGTCTCCCGGGTCATCCGCGCGGCCTTGGGGCCGATGTTCACAGCCTTGTACGCCCTACCGAAGATCGCCATCCTGCCTTTACTGCTGCTCATCTTCGGCCTGACCGAGACGCCGAAAGTCTTGTCGGTGGCCATTTCGGTCTTCTTCATCCTGCAAATCAACACCCTCGCAGGTGTCGTCCAGATCGACGAGCGCATCCTCGAAGCCGCGCGGGCCTATCGGGCCACCGGATGGCGGCTGTTCCGTTTCGTCCTGCTGCCCGGCGCGATCCCGTCGATCTTCACCGGGCTGCAGGTCGCGGCCGGGTCCGGAGTCATCGTCGTCACAGCCGTGGAGTTCGTGGCCTCCAACACCGGGCTGGGATATCTGATCTGGAACTCATGGCAATTGTTCAAGCCGGCGCAAATGTACGTCGGCCTGATCGTCGTCTCAATCATTGGTGCGCTACTAACAGGAGCAATTGTTCTCCTGGAGCGTGCCATCGTGCCCTGGCGTAGGGCAAATACTCTCAAAAGAAAGAAGAACACATGAAAAACAAGCGGATGATGGTCGCGGTGATGGTCGCCGCCCTCGCCACCCTCGCCGGCTGCTCGTCCGGCGGATCGACCTCGGGTTCATCCCCGAGCGTCAGTACGGGCCCCTTGCACACGGTCAACGTGGGAATCGTCAATCTGGCGCTGTTCGCACCCCTGTACGTCGCCGATGCGAAGGGATACTTCGCCGACGAGGG
>WRFP01000173.1 GCA_009778725.1 Propionibacteriaceae bacterium | reverse complement strand
TGTCGCAGACATGAACTGCAAGATATCTACGAACCTGGTGGGTGTGGCGGTAGCTGTTCAATCGGCGTACGACCAGGTATACATCGACTCCCACCGTGACGCCTTGAACACCTGGAAACAAAAACTCGACGCATTGTTGTCGGGAACTGCGACCTTACCGGATATCAACCAGTTCATGACACCTAACCCTGGTGGCAATCCGTCATGACATTACATGAAGACTGGCAAGTTTCTCGTCCCCGTTGGCGGAAAACTTGCCAGTTTTCTTTGCCGATGATCGCATGGACTCCGACCAGCGGGTCAACCACCGCAAAGCTTCCTGAGCGAGAGCAGTTCGAGCCCCCAAGAGGCCCCACTACCAATCTGCCGCACGGAGGCAGGAACCTGCTTCGCCGGTCACGACAACGGTTCCGTCGGGTTTGGTGGCCGGGCAGTCGGACTTGACTTGGCCCTTTTCCATCTTTTCACTGACGGCGGCTGTCGCCTTGACGGTCTCTTAGAGGACGACCGGGCTCATTGCCTGGGAATCCGACCTACCCACATAGCTCATCCGACAGACGATCGAGCGGTCCGTTCGGGCCAGCGTGCCGGCACAGGGTCGTTCGCGACGCAAGCGATCGGATTCGGGCTAAGCCTGGATGCACCGATTTTTTGTAGTTTCAGTGAATGGACAATGGTATGGAAATGCTCTCTGACATGGGATAATAGTAGTGAAAACAGTCTATTGAGACCCATGAGAGAGAGCACTTCACAGATGAAACTATCACACAGGCCCACGAGTGTCACTGTCAGGTTCGATGATGAGAATCTGGTCGGATTCGCGGGCCTGGTCCCCGCGATGCGTCTGGCTGAACAGGCAGGACTGTATGGTCTGGCACGTGACTTGGTTCATGTGCCCGGGCATCAGGGGTCGAACCAAGAGGTCAAGATCGCGACCCTGGTTGCGGGGATGGTCGCCGGGGCAGACAGTATCACCGACATGGACATGCTGCGTCACGGGGGTATGGGGAAACTGTTTGGTGACACGAGGGCCCCGTCGACCCTGGGATCGTTCTTACGCCGGTTCACGTTTGGCCATGCCCGCCAAGTCGACGCACTGTGTTCTCGGTTCCTGGTCGGTTTAGACCGCCGATGTCCCTTTTTCGGCTGCCGGGACGCGGCGTCGCCAGTGATGGTCGATCTTGACGACACGATCGTGGAAGTGTTCGGCGCCGCGAAACAAGGAGCCCGGATCGGATACACGAAAGTCCGCGGCCTCGACGTGCTCCTGATGACGGCCACCACCGACCAGTGTGCGCCGGTCATCATCGCGAACCGGCTGCGGAAAGGCTCGGCGAACTCTGCACGTGGGGTAGTGAAGTTTGTCCAGGACGGGTTAGCCACCCTGAGACGCACGAGTGTGGCCAACCGTCAGGTATGGTTGCGCGCCGATTCGGGTTTCACGTCGGCGGCACTGGTGAACCAGGTGATGTCCACTGGGGGGTGGATCTCGGTGACGATGGGGATGACCGGCCCGATCCGCCGGGCGATCGCCACGATCGGCGATCACCAGTGGACACCGATCGAGTATCCCCATCCGGTAGTTGACCCTGACAGTGGAGGGTGGGTGTCTCGTGCCGAAGTTGCTGAAATCGCTCACACTGCGTTCGCGACAGTGCGTCACACTCGCCCCATCCTCGGACGGCTCGTGGTGCGCCGGGTCCCGGACTGGCAAGCCGCAGACAAGATCGCCGCCGGTCAGGATCCCTTATTCGCCGCCTGGCGGTATCACGCGTTCTTCACCACCGTGCCCGCCGACCAGTACGACACTGTCAAGGTTGATACCCTCCACCGGCAGCATGCGGTCATCGAACAAGTCAACGCTGCGTTGAAAGACTCCGCGCTGGCACACCTGCCGTCAGGCAAGTTCGCGGCAAACAGTGTCTGGGTCAGTCTGGCCTGCCTGGCCTTCAACCTGACCAGAGCCCTGGGCATCCTCACCAGTGACCCCCGACTCGCGGTTGCCGTTCCCGCGACCATCCGGCGGACACTGGTCCTCGTGCCAGCACGGATCGCCTCCAGTGCCCGAACCATCATCGTCCACCTACCCCTGAACTGGAAATGGGCGACCTCCTGAATAAAAGCCTTCACCAGTGTCCATACCCGCCTGATCTGACTCCCCCCACGAGCCACCACAACAGCAAAGGACCCTAGTGGAAAATCCGGGCAGACCGGAGACACACCCACACCCACCCAACAAACACCCAACAATCACCATTCAAAACAAACCACTCTTCACCAAACACTGAACCCGACCGGTGCATTCAGGCTTAGCCCGAATCGATCGCTGGCGTCGCGAGCGACACTGTGGGGGTGCGATGGGTCGGCGGGTGGCGTAAGGGCAGACTGGACATCGGTGGAGCGACGCCCGACGAGCCAGCGTGCCTCCACAGGGCCGCGGAGCAGCCATGAATCGGTGCATCCAGCTCATGGGAGCCTTCGGCCCACCGTGGGAGGGGAAAGTCAGAGGAACTTTCACATCAGGCTTAGGATTCGTGCACGTGTTTCGCTCGTTGCCTGAGTTCGGGTGTCGAGGGCCATCCCCTGTCCGCAGGTGATTCGGACGGTCCGATAATGATTGGCCCGTCGCCCAGGGAACGTCGGCGAGGAGTAGATACTCAAACCATTTAATGTGAAACTATGAAGCACCACGATATCTGCCAGTTCATGGAGCGACTCCGGATCTTGGCGGTGACCTGTCGTAAAGTCATCTGAATACTTGCACATTTCTGCGTGTTGATTAGGTATTACATTTTCCACATGGCCGTTGATTGCCGGAGTATCTGGTGGGGAACGAACACCGCCCCACTTAGTTTCTGAGGTGGACGCGCAAGGATTTGCTAATGAGGAAATTGCACTGGTATTATTTCTGCTTACCTGGAGTTGAGAGTGAACATCAATGACGACGGTGCCCTCTCTGCTCCTCCTGCTAGGAAAGAACACTTTCTTAATACCATCCTCGACGGACCTTCCGTCGACATAAAAAAGGGGAAATTCATCATGTCACTCAAGAAAAGGATCGCAGCCATGGCGGCTGCTCTCGTCATGACAGTAGGCGCTGTTGGGGCCCTTGGGGCTGCTGATGCAGAAGCGCTAGTCCGAATACCTGATGCAAATTGCGTGAATCACAGTGATTACTGGATCACATATTCGACGACTGGTAATACCTGTTGGGCAGAGAATGGCTATATCTCGGTCACACTTTATTCCGTGGCCCAGGTTTCTGCTGGCAACAATTCAGGATTGTTCATTGCTAATGCCCAAGTCTATAATCTATCAAGCTACAAGTATCAAGCTTTTTCTGCTCCCTATCCTACGGTCAGTTACATTCAGATCACTGGTAGGTGACAACTTGAAGAGATTCAAACTGATTTGTTTGTCTGTGGTCGTGGGTGTGCTGCTAAGTGGCTGTACACCCACACCATCTGAACCACAAGCCACTCGGAGAGAGACAATCGGGGAGATTCCAGTAATTCTTGTGCCGGACCAGGTGGTACTACCTATTGATTCGTATCTCCCCAGTGTTGATCAAACGGTCGCCATCATGCTTGTGGCTGTTGAGTTGCTGAATCAGTGTGTACGAGCAGAGGGTGGGCAAGGAAATATCCACTATCTCGTTTACGATTCCGCCGGGATCGCGAGCCCAGCCGGTCAGGGAGAATTGACCAGCTATGTTGCGTCAAGTCGTCGGGACTCGGTGATACGCAACGGAATGTGGCAATTTTTTGACCCCGACAATGCGGCTACCTATGGATATCAATCCCCGCCAGATCAATGGACTGCATTGAGCTCTTCTCTATCACTGGACAATCCCCTCCACAGTACGTGTCTTGCACGAGTGAATTCCGTGGTGCCTGGTGGCCAGATGTTGAGCCCATTCTCCGTGAGTGAACTGCCAGACAATGGTTCCCAATGGCATCCAGACGACAGTCGTTACCAAGCGGTGGCAGCGCAGTGGTCTGGGTGCATGAAGGACAGTGGATTCGACTACCCGACTCCCCGGGAAGCAATAGCTGAAAACTATCAAATGGCCGCGAATGACAGGGCGAGAGCGGTGGCAGTCGCAGATGTGAAGTGCAAACTCTCGACAAATCTGGTGGGTGTGGCAGTCGCCGTGCAATCCGCCTACGACCAAGAGTACATCGACACCCATGTGGACCAATTGGCAGCATTGCAAGTCTATATCGCGGATTTTCTGGCTGGGCGTGTAACAGTTCCCGAAACACTTCCATCGGCGAGTCCGTCCTGACATCACATGAAGACTGGCAAGTTTCTCGCCCCCGTCGGCGGAAAACTTGGCAGTTTTCTTTGCCGCTGATTGCATGAACTCCGACCAGTCGTTGGTTGATCACACTGAGAGCGATGCGTGGTCCACGGCTG
>WRFP01000172.1 GCA_009778725.1 Propionibacteriaceae bacterium | reverse complement strand
GATACATCCGTACCGCCCGAGCCCTAAACTCCAATGAATATCTATTATGCGTGTTCGACATGACTCCAAACCTTCCTTTCCATCACGAAAGAGTCAAGTCTCCGGACACACCGGGGGGATTCATACGTCGTTCATCTGTCAACTGTCATGGACGCATGGCGCCTACGGGGAGGACGTAGACCCCATCCGAGCGACGCGTCGCAAGGCCGGTGCCGGTTATCACGGCCAGGAACGTGGGCTGTCCGCAGACTCGGGTGTCGATCTGGTCGACGGCCGCCCGCAGGGAGTCAGAAGCCCGGTCTGCCGCACCCAATCCCAGTTTGATCTCGCAAGCACCCCAGGTTCCGTCTGGATGCTCGATGATTGCGTCGATTTCGTGACCATAGGAGTCTCGGAAATGATAGACCTGGCCTCCGAAGACCTGAGCATAGACGCGCAGGTCCCGGACCACGAGTGACTCGAAAAGCAAGCCCAGGGTTTCCAGGTCATCAACGAGTCGTTCGCCTGTGACGCCGAGTGCTGCTGCCGCCAGTGACGGATCAGCCAGACGCCGTACCGATGTCGACCGGAGCACGGCCCGAGACCGCAGTGCGGCCGACCAGGCGGGTTGGTCCTCTGTTACCATGAGTTGTTCCAAGGCGGCCAGGTAGTCAATGACTGTGTTACGCGACACCGTCCGCTCGTCACCCTGTCCGACATCTGCGGTCAGTGCCCGCACGGACATTTCAGAGGACTCGGCCCTGGCCAATGAGCGCAACAAGCGTCGAACGCGCGCGGTATCCCGGCGCGGTTGACCAAACTGTGACAGGTCGATCTCACTGACAGCGCGAAGGTGGCTGGCCGCAAACCGAGACACGTGGCTGTCCGGCAGCCCAACCGTTTCCGGCCATCCACCACGCACGACCAGGCGGGCAATGTCCCACACCTGGTGGGCGACAGGATCAGATGCGATGGCTTCCTGGTTGAACAGGCTGCGCAGCGTGACCTCGCCAGTTGAATCACCCGACTCCCACAGCGACATCGGGCGCATGCGCACCCATCCAAAACGCCCTGCCCCCGAATGGGTTCTGGCGTGGGCTGACGGGATCGCTGAACCAGTCAAAATGAACTGTCCGGGAGACTGACGCGCGTCGACCTCGCGGCGGACAACGTCCCAAAGCGCTGGGTGAACCTGCCACTCATCGAGCAGCCGAGGTACGGGACCACGCAGCAACAGTGACGGGTCCGTCTCCATCGCCAGGGTGATCGTCGGGTCAACTTCAACGTCGAGTCTGCTCGAAGCGACGTTGGTCGCAGTCCACGTTTTCCCACAAGCGCGGGGACCTTCAATCACGACCGCACCAAGCACTGACAGGCTTTCACGCAGTTCGTCGTCAACGATTCGCGGCTGATATGTCCCGGAAATCCTCATGCATCGACTATACCAAATATGGCCATCAGACTGAACCATTAGTGGCCACATCGCTGGACCAAATGTGGACCCTGGGCCATTGCGCATGCCTGGCATGCGCAAGACTCACATAGGTCTGTTACGGGTTTCATCATCGACGGGCATCACGAAGCAGCGGCTTATGCGGAGTTGGGCATGCCTATTCACATGATCCTGATCTGCGACAAAACTCCTCGCCAACCGGCACTCACAAAGGCAGATCCGATCGACGTGATCGCCGCGTCGTTACCGACCGTCCCTCCGCGTGCGTGAAGCCAACTCACGCCGTCGCGGGCATACGGATGTGCGTCTGGCGGATTACACTCATGAGATCGTGGCGTCGGGGTTTCCGGGTATCCGTACTGAACCGGATAAAATCCGTCGAATGCTGCTGGATTCCTATCTCGACGATCTTGTCCAGCGCGAATTCCCGGAACAGGGATATCCCGTGCGTAAACCGGCGGTTCTGCGGGCATGGCTAGCCGCGTACGCTGCGGCGACCGCCTCGACTGCCAGTTATTCCACCATCATGGACGCCAGTACGTCCGGGGAGTCGGACAAACCCGCCAAGACAACGACCATGGCCTACCGGGATGCCTTGTCGCGGTTGTGGATGCTCGACGCACTGGAGCCATGGTTGCCCACAGGGACCAGATTGCACAGCCTAGGTCAAGCACCGAAGCACTTCCTCGCCGATCCTGGCTTGGCTTGTCGGCTACTGAATGTCAATGAACACCAATTGCTACAAGGTGACCAGGGGAGCCGGGAGGTCACGTTAGGAGATGCAACGTTATTGGGGGCCCTATTTGAGCACCTGTCGGCCTTGTGTGTCCGCGTGTACGCGCAGGCTTGTGATGCGAACGTCTTTCATATGCGGACCCATCGAGGAGAGCATGAAGCAGACATGATCCTTCAAACAGAAGACGGGAAGGTCTTGCCCGTCGAAGTCAAACTTGCCCAATCGGTCACTGACAAGGATGTTCGTCACATCTTCTGGCTCAAGCAGAACCTTGGAGAGTCATACCTGCCAGGTCTGGTCATCACAACAGGAGAGTACGCCTACCGTCGTACTGATGGAATCGCAGTCGTTCCCTTGGCCCTGCTGGGGCCGTGACCCGTCAGCTACGGCTACGTACTGCAGAGACTGGGGAACCTCGTCGGAAGGAAACAGCAGGTTTGCCAAGTCGGACGATGAGCACATCATCGCCATTGAACGGCCTCATGTCCACGGGCTTCCATCGGGGGTGAGAATGGGGATGACGACGGACAGTGGAATGAAATCGGAACCGTTTTCTGTGATCAGCGCTGCACCTTGGCTGTGGGCGACGGAGGCGATCAACAGGTCCATTGTCCGGCGGCGGACTTGTCGGTTGGCCCGGAGGACCACCTCCGTGAGGATGCCATAACTGATCGACGCTTGGTCATCGAAGGGCAAGCCTGGACCGAAGCGTTCTGTCAGGCGCATCACGTGAGTTCTCCTGTAGGCAGATTGGGATGGCGACAGAGTCGGCAAGGACGCCCCAAAGTGCAGTTCGGCGTACGACAATGACGCAACGGCCAGTTCGTACGTACTGGACAACTGGAAATTACCCGAGATGAGAACGCTGGTGTCCACCAGGGCCTTCACTGGGACTCCCAGGGGTCGGTCAGGACGTTTTCATCGCGGAAAGCCTCAAGGTCGGCAACCCACTCGGGATCAGCAAACTGGGTCAGGACATCGCGCACCTCGTCGGCAGGTACCCACCGGTGAGGTCGATAGGGAATGATCCTAGCCGTCGGCACCCCGCGATCAGTCAGGACGTATTCCCCACCCTGCCGAACAGCACGAATCATCTCCGTCGGATTCTGCCGCAACTGCCCGACAGAGATCCGAGGAGCCTCAGAAGACGTGACACTCATAGCACGAGACTATACCAAGAGTAGATATATATCTACGAAAGACTCATGACGGGATCAGCCAAGTGCATGCAACAGACTGGTTGCCACAGAGCAAGACGACGACCCTGAATGTACGCCTTCTGTCACCAGGTGGCGTCTCCTCTTTGCAGGACCTCACCACCGCCGTCGATGAAGATCAGTTGACCGCACAGGTGGGTGTTAGCTTCGCTTCCGAGCCAAGCCAACAACTGCGCGGGAGCGCTGGGAGGGGCGATGCCATTGAGCGGCATCGGGGCCACCTGAAGCAGTTGGTCGGTTGCTTCCTGGGTGACCAACAGGTCTGCTGTCATGGGGGTACGGATGACACCTGGTGCGATGGCGTTCAAGGGAATCGACGCGCCAGCCCACTCAGGTGTGGGTGCGCTGCGCTCGATCAGTTAGGAGTAATAGGATGAATACATCCTATTAAAGGAGGACGTTGTGCTCGTTGACACCGCGAACCTGGTCTCGATGACCGAGGCCAACCAGAACTTCTCCAGAGTCGCCCGTATGGTCGACGAGAAGGGGTCGGTCGTCATCCTGCGGAATAATCAGCCCCGCTACGTCCTGCTCGACTTTGACCAACTTCAACAAGACGAGACTTTCGCTGATGCCGACGTGGCCACCCTGGGCGCGCAGATCATTGCCGACCACCGCCATGCCTTCGAGGTCCTCGCCCAGTGAAGCGGCTCTCGTAGCAGCAGGTGCTGTTTCTTCACTCGCACCTGTTGGTCGCCACCGGCGGAGCCCAAGGCATCACCTGCCTGGCGAGAAGCTGGCCGGTGATCAGGGCCGTTAGTCAACAAAGTCCAGGGTTCGCATGGCTTGGATGGTGCGCGCGATGAGGTCGTCCAGGGTCCAGCCCAAGGCCTCGGCTCCTTCTTGGATGGTGTCCCGGGAGACGGCGGCGGCGAAGCTGGGTTGTTTGAACTTCTTTTTCACCGAGCTGACTTCGAGATCCTGGACGGACTTGGACGGCCGTACGACAGCGACGGCGCCAATGAATCCGGTCAACTCGTCACAGGCGAACAGGATCTTCTCCATCATGGACTCGGGTTGGTACGGTGAGCCGGTCATGCCCCAGCCG
>WRFP01000171.1 GCA_009778725.1 Propionibacteriaceae bacterium | reverse complement strand
GGCCTTCAGAACCTCCCGGTCCCATTCCTGCTGTGTCACGGTGGGGAAATCACCCGCCAATACCATCATTGTGTCAGTCATCGACATCCCTTCCACGGGTTATGTGGTCTCGCCGATCCCGGTCGACCCTGCAGTCGCACGAGATGGGCTGAAGGAAGACTCCATCATCACCCTATCGCTTTTCTGAGAAGGGTCTGACACGGTCACATCTGCTTGCTATCACTCTCGGCGAGAAGGGAAATTGACCAGGCGCCCTGTCGGTTTTATCAACTTTTGTTTCCCTTGTCAGGGTCTTTTGTGTGTGGTTACACTTATCGCACCAAGAGGTTCGCATCATCCCCGGAGCGACATGAGGCGGCAGCGGCACTGAGATCCGTACTGCCTGGCGATCATATTGCTATCGTCATATGTTTGTTCCATGGACTGATCAATCATTCATATTCCCTAGAAGGAGGGAAGTTTCATGACTCATCATTTTCGGCGGATTGCGGTGGCTGTTGTGGCGGCGTGCGCGGTCGTCGGGCTGACGGCTTGCGGCAGTTCCAGCGGTGGCGGTAACAAGACGTACACCATCGCATCTGACAATGCCTTTGCGCCTTTCGAATATCTCGACACATCGACCAACAAGTACGTCGGCGTCGACATGGACATCCTGGACGCGGTCGCAGCCAACCAGGGCTTCAAGTACAAGGTCAACAACATCGGTTTTGACGCGGCTATGGGCCAGGTGCAAGCCGGTCAGGCCGACGCCATGATCGCGGGCATGACCATCACGGACGCGCGGAAAGCCACCTTTGACTTCTCCAATGGATATTTCGACGACGGCCAGATTTTGGTCGTTCCCACGGGCAGCAGCATTGCTTCGCTGGACGACCTGAAGGGCGTCAATGTCGCGGTCAAGACCAGTACGCAGGGAGCGACCTACGCGCAGTCGATTTCAGCACAGTACGGTTTCACGTTGCAGTTCTATGAAGACTCGCCGACGATGTACACGGCTGTCATCAATGGCTCCAATGGTGCGTGTTTCGAGGACCGTTCGGTCATCGGCTGGGCCATCAAGCAAAATGGGCTGGCCCTGAAGACGGTGGGCGACGTCATCAACCCGGGTTCCTACGGCTTCGCTGTGAAGAAGGGTTCCAACGCCGACCTGATCACCATGTTCAATAAGGGCCTGGACGCGATCAAGGCCAACGGCACGTACACCCAAATCTTGGCCAAGTACGGCTACTGACCCAACCGCCACCCGCTGAGGGTTTCATGACAGGGGAGATGAGGCCATGGATTTCGCCATGACGATCCAGGGTTCGTGGTCGCTGTTGCTGACCGGCCTGGTCACGACGGTGATCGTCTCGCTGATCGCTATCGCCGTCGGCACGGTCATCGGCTTCGTCTCCTCTCTGATGGGCCTGTCCCGGATCTGGGTGCTGAAAGCCCTGTCACAGGTTTACGTGTGGGTGATCCGGGGCACCCCGATGATCGTCCAGGCGTTCATCGTCTACTTCGGCATGCCCCAGCTGATCCAAACCTTCGTCCCCGGCTTCACGATCAGCGCCTTCTCGGCCAGCGCCATCACGCTGAGCATCAACGCTGGGGCATATTTGTCAGAAATATTCCGCGGAGGGATCAACGCGGTCGACCCTGGACAGGTCGAGGCCTCGCGCAGTCTGGGCATGTCCCAAGCCCGCACGATGCGGCGCATCATCTTGCCACAGGCCGTGCGGATCACGATTCCGTCCCTTGTCAACCAGTTCATCATCACCGTCAAGGATTCATCCATCTTGTCGGTCATCGGACTGGCCGAGTTGGTCAACCGGGCCAAGGTCTACGTCGGGGGCACGTACCAATTTTTCGCCACTTATGTGCTGGTCGCGGTCTTGTACCTGGCTGTGATCTCGGCGCTGATGGTGGCGTCGCGCTACATCGAGAAGAGGCTGAATCGTGACAAAGATCCTGCTTGAGGCGGTACGGAAAAGCTTCAGGACCCTCGAAGTGCTCAAGGGAATCGATTTGAGCGTCGACGCGGGCGAGGTCGTCTGCGTCATCGGGCCCTCGGGGTCTGGGAAATCCACCCTCTTGCGCTGTGTCAACGCGCTCGAATCCGTCACCCAAGGGCGCGTGATCGTCGACGACATCGTCATGTCCGACCCGAAATGCGACGTCAACACTGCCCGCAGGAACATTGGCATGGTCTTCCAGAGCTTCAACCTGTTTTCCCACATGACAGTACGGCGTAACATCACCCTGGCGCCGATGGACCTGAAGAAGACAACCAAACCCGACGCCGATGCTCTGGCTGTGGAACTTCTCACCCGGGTCGGCCTGGAGGACAAGATCGACGCCTACCCCCGCCAACTCTCCGGAGGCCAGAAACAACGCGTGGCGATCGCCCGGGCCCTGGCGATGCGCCCCGATGTCATGCTCTTCGACGAACCGACCAGCGCCCTCGACCCCGAAATGGTCGGTGAGGTACTCGCCGTCATGCAGCAACTGGCCGCCGACGGAATGACAATGCTCGTCGTCACCCACGAAATGGGCTTCGCCCGAGAGGTCGCCGACCGAGTGATCTTCATGGCCGACGGAATGATCGTCGAACAAGGAACCCCCAGCGAGGTCTTCGGCAACCCCCGAGAACCCCGTACCAAAGATTTCCTGCGCAGAGTCTCCCAAGCCGGGTGAGTGCCGACCCAGGAGCGTGCTGAAATACGCTGTTCCGAGCGAGGACGTGCTGGGCGGGTGAAGATTCGCCACCCCGCATCTTGTACACGTACTGGACGTACATCGCAAGATGCGGGGTTCGAATGTCGCTCGCCCGGTGCGCCGCAGCCGGGACATGGTAGTTCAGCACGCTCCCAGGGTCAGTGGAAGTACGGGATCATCAGGTACAACCCGAACAGAATGATCAACCCCATGACGGCGAGGAGGGCGAAGCCGATGACTTTGCGGGAGGTGGCCACTTCTTCGGCGGCTCCGACGGGGGTGAAGAACCAGTTCGACAGGCTCATCAGTGCCGCGATGACGACTGCGGTGAAGATGGTGACCACGGTGACCTGCAGCAGGGCCATCCAATTGATGCTAGACATGGGCGGCATCCTTGTCGGCGGGCTCGGACGAACCACCCTTGTTGCGCTTGTTCTTCGGCTTCTTCAGCTTCGTCAGGACCAGTGGAGTGGTGGCCATCGGATGATCGGCGATCTTGTCGGGCAGTTGAGGCACGAGCGGATTCGGGATCGGGCGGGTCTGAGACGACAACGCCGCCTTGGCCAGGACCTTAACCTCGCGGGAATCGTTGACGTTTTCATGGGAAACATGGTTGTAGGAGGCGACGACCTTGATGACCGCGGAGCAGGCGATCAAAATGACGATGACCGCCACGAATCCCCAGTTGCCCAGTCCGGCCAACCAGGCAGCGGCGGCGCCGGCCAACGCGGCCGCCGGAAGGGTCAGCAACCAGGCCGAAGCCATCCGGCCCGCAGTCGACCAGCGTACCTCGTCGGGAGTACGGGCCAGGCCGGTCCCCATGACGGCGCCGGACACCACATGGGTGGTGGACAGGCCGAAACCCAGGTGCGAGGAGGCGAGGATGGCGGCCATCGCAGAGGTCTCGGCGGCGAACCCCTGCGGAGACTCGATGTCGGCCATGCCCTTGCCCATTGTCCTCATGATGCGCCACCCGCCCGAGTACGTGCCCAGGGCGATGGCGAGGCCCGCGGCCAAGATGACCCACCAGTGCGGCGAGGACCCCGAAGCCTGTCCCCACCAGGTCGAAGAGTTCGGATTGATCTGCTTCAATTCCAGCGAGCCCGCGACGAGGACTAACGTGATGATGCCCATGGTCTTCTGGCCGTCCGAGGTGCCGTGGGCAAGCGCTACCAGCAATGACGACGCTCTTTGCGCCATCCGGTACCTCTTGCGAGCCCCCTTCGGCGCGTTGTGATCGCCATGGTAGGCGATTTTGGTCGCCAAGTACGACGCCAGCCCCGCCACGAAGGGAGCCACCAGTGCGGGCAGCAGGACCTTGGAAACGATGGTCCCCCAATGGACACCGTGCGTACCGGCCTGAACCAGGACTGCGCCGACCAGGGCCCCAAAGATCGCATGGGACGACGAAGACGGCAGGCCGAACAGCCACGTGACAAGGTTCCACAAGATAGCGCCCACCAGGGCAGCGAAAACAGTCTCCGGCGCGATGAGCGAATCCTCCACGATCCCCGACGAGATCGTTTTCGCCACCTCAGTCGATAAACAGGCGCCGACCAGGTTCATGACAGCAGCCATCAGGACCGCGATTTTCGGTTTGAATGCTCCGGTCGCCACTGCCGTTGCCATGGCGTTGGCCGCATCGTGAAAGCCATTGGTGAAGTCGAAGACGAGAGCCGTCAGGACAACAATGAGGACAATGAGCTCAATGGGCATCTCACACCCTCTGAGCGTGTTTCTTCATCACATT
>WRFP01000170.1 GCA_009778725.1 Propionibacteriaceae bacterium | reverse complement strand
GAGTCACACACTTGACACAAGGACGAAAATGGCAGGCGAAACAGTTATTACCATCGTCGGTAACTTGACCGGCGATCCCGAGTTGCGGTTCACCCCTTCGGGGGCGGCCGTGGCCAACTTCACGGTGGCATCGACACCGAGAACCTTCGACCGGATGACGAACGAATGGAAAGACGCCGATGCGATGTTCCTCAACTGCTCGGTGTGGCGCCAGGTCGCGGAAAACGTGGCCGAGTCGCTCACCAAGGGGATGAGGGTCATCGTTCAGGGTCGGTTGAAGTCCCGGTCGTACGAAACACAGTCCGGCGAGCGACGCACGGTCTTCGAGGTCGAGGTCGACGAGATCGGCCCGGCCCTGAGATATGCGACGGCCAAGGTGTCGCGCAATCCCTCGTCGGGGAACTATCAGTCCGGGTCCTCCGGCTCCGCCGGTTCTGCTGGATGGTCGGCTCCGGCCGAACCCCAGACCCCCGTGGCCGATCCTTGGGCGTCCGCCCAGTCTGACGAGCCACCCTTCTGACGTCCCCGCCCAGGCGGGGTCTTGGCCTGGGCGCCTGGCGCGTCCAGACCACGTGGCGGTTCGCCACACAACCCAGCCCTGATCGACAGGGCACACGGGGTCAGTCAGTCACCGTACTGTTGCCCCAGGCACATTCCGGCTTTCGCCGGGCTCAAGAAAGGGAGCACCACAATGGCCGCACGCAAGCCAATCATGAAGAAGAAGATCGTGCCGGTGAAGACGATTCACATCGGCCCGGTCGACTACAAGGATGTCGCACTGTTGCGCAAGTTCATCTCTGATCGAGGCAAGATCCGTTCCCGCCGTGTGACGGGGTTGACGGTCCAAGACCAGCGCAAGATCGCCCAGGCCATCAAGAACGCCCGCGAGGTAGCCCTGCTGCCTTACGCGACCTCGGGCCGCTGACAAGGAGAAGACGCAATGAAACTCATCCTCACTACTGCTGTCGACAAGCTGGGCATCGCCGGTGACATCGTCGATGTCCGCCCGGGGTATGGAAGAAACTTCCTGCTGCCCCAGAGGCGGGCGATCGCGTGGACCCGCGGTGCCGAAAAGCAGATCGCCGGAATCACCCGGGCGCGCGACGCCCGCGAGATTCGCGGAATCGACCATGCCGGCGAGGTCCGGACCCAACTCGAAGGCCTGTCCGTCAAGGTCAAGGCCCGTGCGGGTGCTTCGGGCACGCTGTTCGGCGCGGTGACCCACGCTGGATTGGCACTGGCCGTGAAGGCCGCCGGTGGCCCGGCCATCGACAAGCGCAGCATCGAGGTGTCCAAGCCGATCAAGACCTTGGGCACGCATGTGATCGCAATCAAACTCCATGACGCGGTGACCGCCCACATTTCCGTGGAAGTCGTTCCCGCCTAAGAGATTTCCCACCCTAACCTGTTGACGTATCGTGGCTGCCGTCGTGCCTTCCGCACGATCCTGGCGCAGTGAGGCCGACCAAGTGTTGCAACGTGAACTTGCCCGTTTGGCCCCGGTGACGAACCCGTTGGTGCGCGCATTCGCCGATGCGGGGCATTCGCTCTACCTTGTCGGGGGCCCGGTCCGCGATGCCCTGCTGGGCATCTCTCCGGTGGATCTGGATTTCACCACATCGGCCCATCCCGACCAGATCGAAGCCATCCTGCGCCACATGGGGGGACCGATCTGGGACATGGGGCGCGCCTTCGGAACCATCGGCACCATCATCCGGGCTGGTGGCAGCGAATGGCAGGTGGAGGTCACCACCTTCCGCGCCGACGCGTACCTGCCTGAATCACGCAAACCCGAGGTGAGGTTCGGTGACCGGATCGACGATGACCTGATCCGGCGCGACTTCACCATCAACGCCATGGCGGTCGACTTGTCCGACCAGTCCTTTATCGATCCTTTCCACGGTGAGGCAGACCTGGCCGCGGGCATCATCCGTACTCCGGCCTCTGCCCAGATGTCGTTCTCGGACGACCCGCTGCGCATGATGCGGGCCGCGCGCTTCGCCGCCCGGTTCGGCTGCGTTCCCACCGGCGAGGTCATCTCCGCCATCCAGGAGATGACCGAGCGGCTGAGTATCGTCTCCCACGAGCGCATTCGCGACGAACTGACCAAACTGTTGCTCGCCGACGCTCCGCGGATCGGGGTGGACATCCTGGTCAGGACCGGCTTGGCCGAGCAGTTCCTGCCCGAATTACCGGCTTTGCGGCTGGAAATCGACGAGCACCACCACCACAAAGATGTCTACGAACATTCCCTGGTGGTCTTGGACCAGGCGATCTGGTTGGAGAAGGAACGCGGCCACGCCCCCGACATCGTCAACCGGTTGGCCGCCTTGTTGCACGATATTGGCAAACCGCGGACCAAGCGGTTGGAGCCGGGTGGAAAAGTGAGTTTCCACCACCACGATGTCGTCGGGGCGAAGATGGCCACCAAACGGCTGACCATACTGAAGTACCCCAAGGACGTGATCGAGTCGGTCGCCACACTGATCGAACTTCATCTGCGTTTCCACGGCTACGGCGAAAGGCAGTGGACCGATTCGGCAGTACGGCGCTACGTACGCGACGCCGGTCCAGAACTGGAGCGGCTGCACATCCTGACCCGCTCGGACTGCACGACGCGCAACCGCGCCAAGGCTGAACGCCTGCGCCGCGCCTACGAGGAACTGGAGTGGCGGATCGACGAACTGGCCAGCCAAGAGGAATTGAATTCCATCCGCCCCGACCTGGACGGCAACCAGATCATGGAGATCCTCGGCGTCGGTCCCGGTCCCGTGGTCGGACAAGCGTACACGTTCCTGCTCGACAGGCGGCTGGACCGGGGACCGGTCAGCCACGAGGAAGCCGCGCAGGAACTGCTGGCCTGGTGGAAAGACCGGCAGTAACGCGACGGCGATCCCGATTAAGAGCGGGCTCTTAACCGTCGTCTGGCTGTTCCTGGGCGTCGCGCAACTGTCGCCGCCCTGCTGACCAGGTGATGCCGACGGAGGCGGCGATGACGCAAGCCATGGCTGCCGCATCGGTCCAGGTGAGGCGCTCACCCAAGATGACCAGGGCGAACAGGGCCGCCATGGCCGGTTCCAGCGACATCAGAATAGAAAAGATCCGTTGGTCGAGGGTACGCAGGGCAGCCAGCTCCAGGCCGTACGGAAGAACTGAACTGAGCAAGCCAACGGCCAAGCCGACGCCCCAGACCCACGGATGGACCAAGACGTGGTGGGACATGGCCAGAACGGGGACGAGCAGGACCACCGAACCGACCAGGTTGGCGACCAGGACCGCCTGGACGCCCGACCAGGACCGGCCGACGTGCGGGGTGAAGACAATGTACGCTGCCCAGCAGGCGGCCGCCATCAGGGCGAAGGCCACCCCGCTGACTGTCAGCGAACCCGGCGACCAGCCCAGCAGGAGGACGCCGAGCGCGGCCAGCGCCACCCAGACCAGATCTCGCAGTCCGTGGTGCATCAGGATCCGGCTGGCCGCCACGCCCAGGGGTCCGAGGAATTCGATGGTGACCGCCAAACCGATCGGGATCCGTGAAATCGCCTGGTAGAACGTGACATTCATCGCGACCAGCGAAATCGAATACCCGGCCAGGACCAGCCAGTCGTGCCGCGGTCGCCCCCGGAAATGCGGCCGGACGAAGATCGCCATCAGCAGCCCGCCCATGGTCACCCTCAGCCACGCCATTTCCAGGGGTCCGGCAACCGGAAAGAGGTCTTTTGCGAAAGCCGACCCGATCTGGACCGAGGTGATCGAGCCCAGCGTCATCAGGATGGCTTTGCGCATGTCGGGAAGTTCAGTCGGAGTAGGGCAGGACCGTGGGCGCCGGGATGCCCGCCGCGCTCAAGGCGGCCATGGCCCGTTCCCGGATGTCTCGCGAAGGCGCGAATTGCTGGTTGGGAGGGGTACGGATACGAATGCGCATTGTCAGAGTCGTCGCCGTGATCGACTCCACGCCCAGCAACTCCGGCGGCTGGAGCAGCACGTCGGCGACACCGGGTTCTTCGGAGACCTCGTCGACGACCGCGGTCAAAATCTCGGTCACCTTCGCGACATCGGCGTCATAGGCCACCGGCACGTCGATCAACCCCGTGGAGTACCCCTGCGAGATGTTGCCCACCCGCAGGATTTCGCCGTTGCGGACGTACCAGATCATGCCGGAGGAGTCGCGCAGCGTGGTGATCCGCAACGTGATGTTCTCGACCGTGCCCGTCACCTCGCCGACGTCGATCAGATCGCCCACGCCGTACTGGTCTTCGATGATCATCGACATCCCCGACAAGTAGTCTTTGATGAGCGACTGCGCGCCGAAGGCCAGGACGATCCCGCCGATCCCGGCCGAGGCGAGGATCGGGCTGAGCGGGAGGTTGAGGATCCCCAAGATCGTCAACACCACCACGATGACCAGGATAAACGTCCAGATCGACTTGGCCATGTGGGCCAGGGCCGTCACGTGGACG
>WRFP01000169.1 GCA_009778725.1 Propionibacteriaceae bacterium | reverse complement strand
TTCATGGTCTGGTACATGGTGTCCGTTGTGGCGCCCATGCTGCAGAATGCCCAGGTTGTCGATAAGAACCAAGCCTTCTGGCTAGCGGCTATGCCTGGTCTCGCCGGTGGCATACTACGACTGATCTGGATGTTCCTGCCGCCCATCATGGGCACGCGGAACATGGTGCTGTGGTCGTCGGTGGCCCTGCTCGTCCCGATGATTGGTTGGATGTGGCTGTTGATGATGCCGTTGTCGACTCTCAACAACTCCTTCACCTTGATGATGATCCTGGCCTTCCTCACCGGTATCGGAGGCGGTATCTTCTCCGGATACATGCCTTCGACCTCGTACTTCTTCCCCAAGAGCAAGCAAGGTACGGCCCTCGGTCTCCAGGCCGGCTTGGGCAACTTCGGCGTGTCTGTCGTGCAGTTGCTCACCCCGATCCTGGTCGCCGTGACCATGTTCGGCGGATCGAAGGTGATCCCGAAGACCAAGGCGCCCAACGCCACGTTCTTGCAGACGCCTCCGGCCTTCATCATCGTCTTGCTGATCATCGCCATCATCTTGTCGGCGATCTTCTTGAAGTCGGTTCCGATTCACGCGAACTTCCGCCAGCAGATCGACATTTTCGGCAACAAGCACACATGGCTGATGACCGTGATCTACCTGTTGACCTTCGGATGCTTCTCCGGTCTGGCCGGCACCATGGCTCTGATGCTCAACCAGATGGTTCCCCATGTTCCGACGATCGCCTGGCTGGGCGGTACGACCATCGCCTTCCTCGGCGCCTTCACCGGGTCGATGGCCCGTGTCATCTGGGGTCCGCTGTGTGACAAGTTCGGCGGCGGAATCTGGACCATGATCGCCTCCATCGGCATCGGCATCTCCGCCATCATCGTGATCATCGCCCTCAGGGGCGCCACGATGATCCCCGTGGACCAGTTGGCTCAGGGACAGGTTGCCAAGTGCCAGGTCTCATTGCCCATCTTCCTGACCGGTATGCTCTTGCTCTTCTTCTTCGCCGGAGTCGGCAACGCATCCACCTTCAAGCAGATGCCAATGATCTTCCCACCACGCCAGGCTGGTGGCGTCATCGGTTGGACGGCCGCCATCGCAGCTTTCGGACCGTTTATCTTCTCATCCACCATGAACGGACTGTCGGGCACCTCTGGCAACTTCGGCCAGAAGATCATCCCGGTCTTCGTGGTTGTGTTGATCCTCGCTATCATCTGCGCAGTCATCGACTGGTGGTTCTACACCCGGCGTGGCGCCGAGGCCAAGAGCTGACGAGCAGCGGCCCAGGGCTGACGCATCGCTGACACCTATCCAGAAGGAGGCATGATGCCATCTACGATCTCTCCGTTTGTCGCCGCCTTGCTGAGGGGGCGAGAACTCGTCACCACCGATGAGATCTCCGACGACGGCCGTACCATGGTCCAAAGACGTGAGGACACGTGGGACCGGATGTATCGTGACCGTTACGCCCACGACAAGATCGTGCCCACCACCCATGGGGTGAACTGCACGGGATCGTGTTCGTGGAACGTGTACGTCGCCGATGGCCTGATCACCTGGGAGCATCAGAACACCAACTATCCGACGACGGGCGAGAACAGCCCCGAGTACGAACCGCGTGGATGCCCGAGGGGAGCCTCTTTCTCCTGGTACACCTATTCACCGTCGCGAGTACGGTATCCCTATGTTCGCGGAATCCTGCTTGAGGCCTACCGCGCTCATCGCAGGCAAGGCAAAGACCCCGTGGAGGCATGGGGGGCCATCGTCTCGGATCCAGTGACCTCGAAAAACTACAAGCAAGCCCGTGGCAAGGGCGGTTTTGTGCGTACGACCTGGGATGAGGCCCAAGAGATCCAGGCTGCCGCCCATGTTTACACGACCAAGACCTTTGGACCTGACCGGTGTGCGGGGTTCACCCCCATACCGGCCATGTCCATGGTCTCCTTCTGCGCCGGCACGCGTTTCTTCGCCCTGATGGGCGGGACGCTGCTCAGCTTCTACGACTGGTATTGCGACCTGCCTCCGGCCTCCCCGCAGATCTGGGGCGACCAGACCGACGTTCCCGAATCGGGCGACTGGTGGAACGCCGGTTATCTGATCATGTGGGGGGCCAACCTGCCGATGACCCGGACTCCTGACGCCCACTTCATGACCGAGGTGCGCTACAAGGGAACCAAGGTTGTCTCTATCAGTCCTGACTACGCCGAGTCGGTCAAGTTTGCCGACGACTGGCTGGCGCCCAACCCGGGCACTGACGGTGCCCTGGCCCAGGCCATGGGCCACGTCATCTTGACCGAGTACTTCCGCCAGCGCAAGGTCGACTACTTCGAGAGCTATGTCCGCCAGTTCACCGATCTGCCCTTCCTGGTCACCTTGACCAAGACCGGCGAGGGGCAGTACCGGCCTGACAAGTACCTCACAGCGGGCGACATCCCCTCCTTGTCGGACCAGGCCAATGCCGCTTTCAAGCCCGTCATGCTGGACAAGGTCACCAACCGGCCCGTCGTGCCCAATGGCACGGTGGGGGACCGCTGGGGTGACGACGGCATGGGCAAGTGGAACCTGGATCTGGGCGACATCGATCCCGTGCTGAGCCTGGCCGAGCTGGTCTCCTCCGGTGTGGAAGTGGTCCTGCCACGCTTCGACGTCCCGGGCGACCGGGGCGACATCATGGTGCGCGGCGTCCCCTCGGCCAGAGTCGGGGACCAGCTGGTGACGACGGTTTTCGACCTGTTGATGGCCACCTATGGCGTGTCCCGCCCGAATGTTCCGGGCAGCTGGCCCACCGGGTACGACGACGCCACTGGGGTCGGCACTCCGGCCTGGGCCGAACAGATCACCGGGGTGAAGGCCTCGACGATCATCCGCATCGCGCGGGAGTTCGCCGACAACTCCGAGGTCACCAAGGGCCGGTCGATGATCGTCCTGGGGGCTGGAACAAACCACTATTTCCACTCCGACATCATCTATCGCACCTTCATCGCCCTGCTGATGCTGACCGGCTGCCAGGGTGTCAACGGAGGCGGCTGGGCCCACTATGTCGGCCAGGAGAAGGCTCGTCCGGTCACCGGCCAGCAGCACATCGGCTTCGCCTTGGACTGGGCGCGCCCACCGCGCCACCAGGCCTCCACGTCGTACTGGTATACCAATACCGACCAGTGGCGTTACGACTATTTCTCTGCCGGTGACATCGCCTCGCCGGCGGGCCCAGGCAAGCTGGAAGGCCGCTCGATCATCGACTGCCACGCCCAGGCCGTGCGTTCGGGCTGGACTCCCGGGCATCCCGGCTTCAACCGCAACCCCTTGGACATCGCCGATGAGGCCAAGGCCGCGGGCATGGAGGTTGGGCCGTACATCGTCTCCAAGCTGAAGGACGGCTCGCTGAAGTTCGCCGTCGAAGATCCGGACGATCCCGCCAACTTCCCACGCTGTTTGACCTTGTGGAGGGCGAATCTGCTCGGCAACACGGCCAAGGGCAGCGAGTATTTCACCCGGCACCTGCTGGGCACCGAGGACGCGGTCAGCACTCCTGAGACGCCCCCCGAGCGGCGTCCCCAGGATGTCAAGTGGCGCGATGAGCCCGGCGTGGGCAAGCTCGACCTGGTCACCACGATCGACTTCCGCATGAACGGGTCGGCTCTGATGTCCGACATCGTCCTCCCGGCGGCGACCTGGTACGAGAAGCACGACATTTCCACTACGGACATGCATCCTTTCATTCATGCTTTCAATCCGGCCATCGCCCCGCCGTGGCAGGCCCGTACCGACTATGACACCTTCAATGGATTGGCCGACAAGTTCTCTGAATTGGCCAAGACCCACCTGGGGACGCGCACCGATGTCGCCCCGATCCCCATGATCACCGACACCCCCGACGAGTTGGCTGTGCCCCACGGGATCGTCAAGGATTGGAAAAAGGGCGAATGCGAGCCCATTCCCGGTGTGACGATGCCCAAGCTCGTGGTCCAGGAGCGCGACTTCACCCAGATCGGCGTGAAGTACCGCACCCTCGGCCCACTGATCTCGACTCTGGGCACGACCACCAAGGGTGTCACCGCTTCCGGAGACGACCCGGTCGAGTTCCTGTCGACCCGCAACGGGGTACGCAAGGACGGACCCTTCGCCGGGCGTCCCCTGTTGGACACCGACACCAAGCTGGCTGAAGCTATCATGTCGCTGTCCGGGGTCACCAATGGCCACCAGGCCGTCTCCGGATTCCAAGCTTTGGAGAAGAGAACCGGGCAGAAGCTGGTCGATCTGGTCGGTGAGAACGCCGAACGCCGGATCACCTTCGCCGACACCCAGGCCGGACCGGTGCCGGTGTTCACCAGCCCGGAATGGTCGGGAGTGGAAACAGGGGGCCGGCGGTATTCGCCCTTCTGCATCAACGTCGAGCGCCTGCGTCCCTGGTCAACCGTCTCCGGTCGTCAACAGTTCTTTGTCGATCACGACTGGATGGCCGAGATGGG
>WRFP01000168.1 GCA_009778725.1 Propionibacteriaceae bacterium | reverse complement strand
TCAGGTTATGCCGAAGCTCCCACACCCGGCTGGCCAGCACCTCGTAGTGCCACAGATCGATAGAACGCCGCACGTAATCGGCGTGGGCCTGGGCTGCGACATCACCGCTGACAAGACCAGCCAATTCACTGCGACGGATGATGTTGGCAACCTCGAAAGCCATCAGTGAAGGGGCGCTGATTGTTGCCCCCGTTATCTGCCGTGTGGCCCACTGACCGTCTATACCGCCGTCGAGCAGACAGGCAACCATGGCCGACGCATCCACAACGACATGCGAGTTCATACGCGATCAGCGTCCCGCGCAGCGAGTATGGACTCAGCCGACAGTTGCGAACCCGTACTGTTCACGCGACCCCGGACCTGGGCCATCCAGTCATCAGCGGATGGCTTCGACACCTGTTCCACGAGCAAGCCTTTGACATACTCCTGCAAAGACTGCCCGGCCCGAGCAGCCCGGGCGGCCAACTCGCCCCTGACCTGATCAGGCACATCTCGTACTGTGATTGCAACACCCATACCTGCATTTTAGCAGCATTGATGCGAGAACACTGACTAATCATGCAATTGTGCTGGTGGTTCAAAGCCGTTTGGCACTCACGCAGACGTACGCAGAGCATCGGGTGACACCCACACGCTCCCCAGCATACATGGCACGACCCAGTACGTCGGATAGCTGAGACCACAGTTCACGAGTGGTCATTCGGCTGACCCCATTTGGATGCGGTGCTGGAACAGGAGTAGCGGTGGACTCAAGACGTCTGCCCGCACTAAACTGTGCTATACACGTATGACAAAGGAGTGGCCATGCTCGCAGTTCGCCTGTCTGAAGAAACAGAAGCCCGGCTGGATCGTCTGGCCCAGCGCACTGGGCGCACCAAGTCGTACTATGCGCGTGCCGCGATTGAACACTACATCGATGAATTGGAAGAGTTGTTCTGGGAGCAAGAAGCCATCGCCCAGTGGGAAGCAAGCGACAAGAAGACCATTCCAGCGGAAGAACTGTATGTCACATTGGGCCTGTGAACATGTGGACTCTCGTCTACGCCGAGGCTGCCGCTGAACAACTGGGCAAACTGGACAGAGCCGTCGCCCGTCGTATTCAGGTCTACATGGACGGGGTACTCGGCTCAGGAGACCCCCGCTCGCGGGGCCACTCCCTATCCGGCCCACTGAGTGAGTACTGGCGCTACCGTGTGGGAGATTACAGAGTTCTCGTCTCAATCCAGGACAACCAACTAACTGTCGTAGCGCTACGTATCGGCCACAGATCCATGGTCTATCGTGATCAACCGTGAAGCTCACAATACTAAACCCAAATCCACCGATCCATGGCTGCTGCGCGACCCTGTGCCGGCACGCTGGCTCGTCGGGCGTCGCTCCACAGATGTCCAGTCTGCCCTCACGCCACCCGCCGACCCATCGCACCCCCACAGTGTCGCTCGCGACGCCAGCAATCGGTGCATCCGGGCTAAAGCAATTGTCATAGGTGAACAACCAGTGGAGGGATCTTTTCCTGGCATTGGAGCGTCACTGAACAATCGTGTCCGCCGTACGCCAGGAGTACACCGGGCGGCTACTGGATCGCGTACGCTAGCTGCATGAACGGGCTTCGGTTGGCAATGATGGTTGGTGCCCAGTGACCGAGGGGCGTTGGAAGTGGTCACCCAAGGCGACAACTGTCACAACTGGTTTGCTGGTGGCGCTGGCCTTGCAGAATGCCGTACCGCCCTTTGCGACGGACATGTACGCACCGTCGTTTCCGGCGATCACGATCGACCTCAGTACGTCGTCGGGACTGATCGGACTCACCCTGACGACGTTCTTCATCGGGATGGGCTTCGGGCAGTTACTGGGCGGCGCCTTTTCTGACCAGATGGGTCGGCGTCGTACCATCATCGCCGGCGGACTCGTCTGCACTCTGGGAGCGGTCGGCTGTGTGCTGGCGCCGTCGATCAGTGTGTTGATCGTTGCCCGGATGGTCCAGGGGTTCGGAGGTGGAATTGCCGCGGCAACCAGCCGGGCCGTACTGGTGGATTTGGCTGTCGGCAGCAAACTGGCCTCAGCCATGTCGCTGATGATGGCAATCGGTGGTGTCGCACCGATGGTCGCACCGGTCATCGGCGGCATGATCGCCACCGTGTCCACCTGGCGAGTGGTCTTCTGGTCGCTGGTCGCCTTCGGGCTGGTCATGACGGCGGTGGCCTTCTGGATGATCCCCGAATCGCTCCCACCTGAACGGCGTCACCGGGGCGGCCTGCGTGCCACAGTCACCGGAATGGGACAGATAGTACGCCGCCCTGCCTTCGTCGGCTATCTCTTGGTCTCCAGCTTCTCCTCGGTTGCCATGTTCGCCTACATCGCCGATTCGTCGTACGTCTTCCAGGGCATCGCGGGTTTAAGTCCGATGATGTTCTCGCTCAGCTTCGCGCTCAACGCGTTCGTCCAGATGGGTGCGGCCTTCCTCAACGCCCGGCTGGTCATCCGGTTCGAGCCGCGAAAACTGCTGCGCTTCGGCTTGGCAATGGCCGCAGTGTCCATCATCCTCTTGGGCGTCAGCGTTTTCGCCCTGGGTACGCCCCTGTGGCTGACCGGTGCAGGCTTCACCTTCCTCATGGCCAGCCAAGGGTTTATCTTCGGCAATTCCTCGGCGTTGGCTTTGTCCCATGCCCGCGACTCGGCCGGCATCGCATCCGCCGTACTGGGCCTCATCCAGTCGCTCGCCAACTCGATCGCTGCTCCCCTGGCCAGCCTCGGTGGTTCTCACACAGCCGTACCCATGATCATCGTCATGCTGGTCGGCTCGGCCATCGCCTGGTCCGCCTACCTGCTGGCCAGACGAGCCGATTCCCATCAACACCGCGAAGCTCCGCCCGATCCCAACGAGACCGACACCACGGATGGCCCGGACTAATCCTCACTTGTGACTGGTGGCCGTCTCAGAAGTCTGGTGTGACCTGGGAGTTTTCTTGACTGTGATGCCGTACAGGACTAACCGCAGAACTGGCACATGTATCGTGATCTCGATGAAGATCACTGTGGTGATGACGACGAAGATGGCCAGCAGGAGGTAGGAGAGCGGCATCGGCATGCCGAAGAAACGGATCAGCAACCAACAGCCAAGCACAGCGAAATTGTAGTGGGCGATGTAGATGGGGAAGCTGCGGGTCTGCAGCCAGGTCGCGAAACGAGTGGGGCGGTCACACCAGCGAATTGCGCCGCCGAGGAGAGCGAGCACCGCCACCCAGGCGTACGCGTTGGTGAGCGGGTTCTGGAGCAGACCGTCGTCCAGCCAGTTGCGTCCGAAGAACACCCAGGAGTACGCGACCCCCAGCACCGCGGCCGCGCCGAGCAGCCAGAGTGCCGCTTTGCGCAGGCGTTCGAGCACAGCCGGATTGGCCAAGACGAAGTAGCCGATCAGCATTCCCAGCGGATAGATGCCGAAGCGGAACATGACAAAACGCGGCATGTTCAAGATCATGGACGCCCCCCAGATCGGCACGGCCAACCCGATCAGCGCCCACAGCGGCCAGCGTCCCGCGAACGTGAAGAACCGGTCACCCCGGTCGAACTGGCGGAACACCACCAGGACCAGCGAACACACGAACAGTTCGACCAGGAACCACAAAACACCGTAACCGGTCAACCAGTAGATGACCAGGCGCACCGGCAGCGTCACGTCGTACCCGGCAAAAATGTCGGTGAACTGCGCCTGGGTCACCGGAATGATCCAGCCCAGGAGGGTCAACGCCCCGACCAGTGGAATGATGAGTTTGAGCACGCGCTCACGCAAAAACTGCCGCACAGTCCGCCTGGCCAACGACAGTCGAGCCGAAATGCCCGCCACGGTGAACATGATCAACATCATCCATGGGTACACGAATGATGGCACCACGTCGAGCCAGTGGATGCCGTACCCACCAGGAAACGAGGAGACGACGCCAGACGAGTTGAACAGATAAAACACGTGATAACCCACGACAACAAGAATGGTGTATCCCCGGACCGCGTCAAGGCCATGAAGACGTACTGCGGGCTCAGTCATTGTTCGGTGCTTTCCCCTCTTCCAGCAAGAGCCCTTACTGTATAACACATTGCCCGCATGGCACTAGTGGTGCTCGTCGCCTGGGTCCAGCATGTGCGCACACCGTGGTCGAAAACAGTACTCACTCCCACTGAGTCACGCGAAAAACTGTCAGGCTGGCTCGGAGACAAGTCGGAGCTGATTGCCTGTTGCTTCAGCCACCCGGCTCAAGGTGAGCAAGGTTGGTGTTCGACCGCCTCGCTCCAAGTCCGAGATGTAGGGCTGACGAACTCCCATGCGACGCGCCAACTCTGTTTGGCTGATACCCGCGTCGGTGCGCATCTTGTAGATCAACTCTGTCAACATGATCTGCATTTCGACCTGAGGCCCAGCCTCGTCGTACTCACGGTGTTGCTCCGGTGTGCGTGACTCCGCCACCTCGGCTTTGAGGTCGTGCCACTTGATGAAGCCTTGTGTCGTGTCTGTCATGGTCTGTC
>WRFP01000167.1 GCA_009778725.1 Propionibacteriaceae bacterium | reverse complement strand
TTCGATCGTGAATCGGTCCTCGATCGACGGGCAGATCGCTGAAGCGGGACTGTTCGCGTACTGCTCCTCGAAGGGGGCTGTGACGATCATGACCAAGTCGGCCGCCCTGGCTTGTGGACAGAAAAAGTACAAGATTCGCGTCAACTCGGTTCACCCGGGATACGTCCACACGGCCCTCACTGAGAAGGAGGCGGCGGACTCCGGGATGACGCCCGACGAGTATTTCGCGAAGGTTGGCGCGCAGCATCCGATCGGGTACATCGGCAAGCCGATGGACATCGCGTACGCGGACATCTACCTGGCCTCCGACGAGTCGATGTTCGTCACCGGGTCGGAGTTGACCATCGACGGTGGCTGGACGGCTCAGTAGGGAATTCCGTCAGTTATCCGTACTGGATCCTTCTTCGCGTACGGCCCGGTCGACTCGGCTGAGAGACGGGTCCACGATCGTGATGACGAAGAAAATCACGGCACAACCCACTGCCACCAGCGCCAATCCGTGCACTCCTGAGGTCGTGGCCCGAACCGGGAAAAACAGGCCGGACGCGACCGAAGCAATGATCGCACCCAGATAGTTGAAGGTCCGCATCAGGCCGGACGACGCGCCGATACGGGTGGGATCGGCCTGGTGGTAGACCGAGTTTTGCATCGCGAGAGAATTCAGACCCTGGGGTACGCCCATGAGCAGGGCCACACCGAGCAGCAACCAGATCGGGCTGTGGTCGCCGACCAGCAGGATCAGGGCGCACGCTGCTGCTTGGGCGCAGGCGCCAACCATCAGTTTGGCGCGGATTTGGGGGTTGCGGCCGGTGATCAGCGCGACCAGGATGCCGACGGCGAAGGCGGGGAGCAGGAGGAATCCGGCGTGGGAAGGGTCGAGGCCGCGGCCATCCTCGAGCCATTGGGTGAAGCCGTACATGAAGCTGTAGCTGACCGTCGAGCCAAGCATCGCCCTCACGTAGGTGATGACCAGCGCAGGGTTGCCCGCCAGAACGCGCAGCTCGATGAACGGTGGTTTATCTTGATTGGTCTGGCGCAGCTCCCACCAAGCGAAGCCGGTTCCGGCGACCACCGACACGCCGAACAGCCAGGTGTACGACACTTTCAGGTCCATGAGGAAGATCAGCAGACTCACCAGCGTGACAATGAACAACACGATTCCTGCGTAGTCGATGTGGGGGGAGGTTTCGGCGCGGCGATCGGCGTCCAGAGCAGTGTGGCGGGGCAGGATCAGCCAGCCCATGATGACACAGGCCAGGGCCAGCGGGATGTTGATCACGAAGGTCGCGCGCCAGCCTCCCCACAGGATCAGCAGGCCGCCCAGGGCTGGGCCGATCACCATGACCGTTTGGTTGGCCACCGCCAGGGTGGTCAGGACGACGGCCGGGCTTTTCATTCCAGTACGTTTGGCTTCGGCGCGGATGAGGTACATGGCCGCCGGATATCCGGCGCAGGTGCCGAATCCGAGGATCACCCGCGCCAGGACGAGGATGTGCAAATCCGAGGCGACCAGGCCCAACACACCAGCCACACCGGTCAGGGCCGTACCAATCAAATAGAGCCGGCGTGGTCCGAACAGGTCGATCAGGCGGCCCATGAGGGGCTGGCCCACGCAGGTGGTGATGTACAGGGCCGACACCAGCCAGGTTGTCTGGGCGGCGGGGGCGCCGAAGGCGATGGCGATCGGCACCAGCGCCACGGCAATCACCGAAGAGTTGATGGGATTGAGGACCGATCCCAGGACCATGGGCGCGAACAAGCGCCGGTCAAAACCGCCGAGTCTGTCCTGTGCTGCACCCTGAGTAACCATGGCACGTCACACGGTACTCTTCGCCAGGATACGGGAAGAGCGAGGTCCACACGGGAAGCAATGATTGTCGCTTGACCTTCCAGATACCATATAACGATTTGATAACTAGTGGACGTGCTGGTTGATTCCACTCCCGTGAAGGACTAGCGTCTCATTATTCCAGGGAAAACCCTGCGAAACTTTCTCATTATGCCTAGTCAGACCTGGGAATCAGCGACTGAAAATGCATGTCCGACCCTCGTCCGAGCGATGCTGGACACACGGCATCGATCGGCGCATCCGGTGAGAATCAACCCTCAAGGAGGAGAATATGAAGCTGAAAACTATGGCGGCGCTGGCCGTCGGAGCAGCCCTTGTCGTAGGGATGTCTGCTTGCAGTTCGTCGCCGAGCAACTCGGGTACAACCGCCCCGGCCGCCACTTCGAACGCCGGTGCGCTGATCGGCATTTCGATGCCGACAACGACCCTTGAGCGATGGAACAATGACGGCGCCCATCTGGTCGACAAGCTGAAAGCCCTCGGTTACACCACCGATCTGGAGTACGCCGACAACAAGACTGACGAGCAGATCTCCCAGATCCAGAACATGATCAACGACAACGCCAAAGTCCTGGTGATCGCCGCCATCGACGGCACCACCTTGGGACAGGTCCTCCAGACCGCGGCCGACGCCGGGATCACGGTCATCGCGTACGACCGGCTGATCAACGGCACGCCGAATGTCGACTACTACGCGACATTCGACAACTACAAGGTCGGAACCCTGCAAGGCCAGTTCATCGAAACCCAGCTCGGCCTCAAGGACGGCAAGGGACCCTTCAACCTCGAACCCTTCGCGGGATCGCCGGATGACAACAACGCCAAATTCTTCTTCGCCGGCGCGTGGGATGTGCTCAAGCCGTACATCGACTCCGGTCAGCTGATCGTGCCGTCGGGTAAGTCGCCCGCATCGGACGACGACTGGCAGTCCATCGGCATCCAAGCCTGGGCCACCGCGACTGCACAGTCCGAGATGCAAAACCGGTTGAATTCGTACTATTCCGGCGGTGCGAAGGTCGATGTCGTCCTCAGCCCCAACGATTCCCTGGCTTTGGGGATCGAGCAGGCCCTCCAGGGTGCGGGCTACACGGTCGGCTCCGACTGGCCGCTGATCACCGGACAGGACGGCGACCTGGCGAACGTGAAGAACATGCTGGCCGGCATGCAGGCGATGACGGTGTGGAAAGACACCCGGACCCTGGGTGACCAGGTCTCGACGATGGTCGACCAAATCCTCACCGGCCAGACAGTCGACACCAACGACACCACCAGCTACAACAATGGTGTCAAGAACGTTCCGTCGTACCTCCTGACACCGCAGGTGGTCACCGCGGATACCGTCCAAACTGACCTGGTGGATTCCGGGTTCTACACCAAGGCGGACCTGGGTATCTCCTAGGTCTGTCCTCCATTCGTTGGAGCAGAATGCGGCACCGCATCACGGATGTGGGAGGTTGCGTGATTGCCACAGCCTCCCACAGCGGCGTTCCACCAACAGCATGCTGCGACAACCTTCAGAGGGGCATAAAACACTGGGACCCCGGGCTGGAGAATCTCGGAGCAGAATCCTCGGCCCGGGGCACTGGTTAACCTACTGACAAGGTAAGACACCATGGATGACCACATCTTGGAGATGCGGGGAATCACCAAGGAGTTCCCCGGTGTGGTCGCGTTGCGGGATGTCACATTGACAGTACGGCGGGGAGAAGTCCACGCGATCTGCGGGGAGAACGGCGCGGGGAAATCGACACTGATGAAGGTGCTGTCCGGAGTGCATCCGGCGGGGTCGTACACAGGGGACATTGTTTTCGAGGGGCAGGTCTGTACCTTCCACTCCATCAGAGACTCCGAGAAACGCGGCATAGTCATCATCCATCAGGAACTGGCGCTCAGCCCGTACTTGTCTATTGCCGAAAATCTTTTCTTGGGCAACGAGCGGGCCAGGGCCGGTGTGATCGACTGGGGCGCGACGACCCGGCAGGCCCGGGAACTGCTGGCGCGGGTCGGGCTGGAGGAGAACTCGGACACCCGGATCGCCGACATCGGGATCGGCAAACAGCAGTTGGTTGAGATCGCCAAGGCGCTGTCCAAGAACGTCAAACTGCTCATCCTCGACGAGCCGACGGCCGCGCTCAACGACGACGACTCCCAGAACCTGCTCGGGCTGATCCGCCAGCTCAAGAGCCAGGGAATCACCTGCATCATGATCTCCCACAAGCTCTCCGAGATCGAGCAGATCGCCGACACCACCACCATCATCCGCGACGGGCAGACCATCGAGAGCCTCGACATGGATGGGGATGGCGATCATTCGGAAGACCACATCATTCGCTGCATGGTGGGCCGCCCGCTGGAAAACCGCTTCCCGGAGCGCTGTGCCATCATCGGAGACGAAGTCCTGCGGATCGAGGACTGGACTGTGCATCATCCGCTCGACACCGGGCGCGAGATCGTTTCCGGAGCCTCGCTCAACGTCCGCCGCGGGGAGATCGTCGGTCTGGCCGGACTGATGGGGGCGGGCCGGACTGAACTGGCCATGAGCGTGTTCGGCAGGACGTACGGCGTCGGCATCTCCGGTCGGGTGTACAAGGACGGGCGCGAGATTCAGGTGCGTACCGTCGAAGAAGCCATGCGCCACGGCATTGCGTACGCCACCGAAGACCGTAAAAAGTACGGACTGAACCTCATC
>WRFP01000166.1 GCA_009778725.1 Propionibacteriaceae bacterium | reverse complement strand
GATCGCCCGTACTACTCGTGGCCTGGGCAACGATGTCTTGCTGGAGCGTTGCTGCTTCAGGGATGAACGTCGCCAAAGCAGGATAGTGGTAGCTGACCCCGTCCATGTAGCGCCAGCCCTCTGCGCCGGTCGCACCCTGCGCGGCCACCTGGCGGATGAAATCATAATTGGCGATGTGGTCACCGGCTGGAGCCGTCGAACCCGCGATCACGATCGCATCGGGATCGGCCGCCTTGACACCCTGGTACGCAGCTTGGAGGATCTTGTAGTACGTCGCAGGGCTGGTGTCACCGCTCCCAGCCGCGTTGAACTCATCCCAGACTTCGTAGTCATGGGTGATGCCCTTGTACTGCTCGGCTGTCTGTTGGGCATAGTTCTGGAAAGCCGTCAGCCAGGCGTCGCTGTACCTATCCGGGTACACTGCATCGTTGTTCATTCCTAGGACGATGAGGGGTGCTTGGCCGCACCTGCCGGCGTCGTTGAGAGATGAAGTGGTCGTGAAATCATACGCACCGGGGGTGGTCTCCACAACGTCCCAGGGGACCACCATCCGAGCTGCCGTGACTCCCACCACACGGCACATCTGGAGCATCTCGAGGTAGCCGAGGTTGTAGTCGTCCCCGGTGTTGGCGCCTAATCCTGTGAATGTCGGGTCCACGCCCGTCAGGCTTGGGAGCACACCCAAACGATAGGTCTGGGTATCCTCGATGGCGTCACCGACCTTAGCACTGGCGACGAAGGTGTACGACCCGTTGGGCAACATACCGATCGTGTATCCAAAATCCTTGGTCTGGCCTACGCCAGCAGCCACACTGCCCCCATCGCTGCTGGTGAACACTGCGGCTCCGTCCTGGTTGGTGACTGCCAGGTTCACGGTGACATCTTGGACAACGCCTGTTTGGTTGGTGACAGTCACGTTGTACCCAATAAGGTCCTTTGAGGTGGTGACCGGGGTGAACAAGGGGAAATAATAGCCAGCAGTCGACCATGAAACAGGAGTGGTCCAGACCGATGCTTGCGTAGTCACGGTGACGGAATTACTGGTGCCGTCATCCGCGACAGCGAACGGCCCCTGCGTCAACATCCCAAAGACAAGGACAAGTGCTGCAAGAAAACCGACTGATGCTGGCCCAGCCTGGCGCGATCTGACGGCACAACGACGTATCTTACTCATGAAACCCTCCCAAAACGCCCGAACGAAGGTTCACGCCCCCATGGCCAATCCAACGGCCCACGACAACGTGCGCCTGGTTGACTTGCAGCAGTGATCGCATTGCGCCCCCCGATCATCAAGTAAGCATGTTTCACGATGCCCGCTGTTAGCATAGTCCACCAACTAACCACTGCCAAGCATCATTTATGGGACTTAAGTCCCATCGGAACAGCCCGTGAACGCACCATGCCAGTCCACTTCTTTGCTACCCGGTCCGGCTAGGATGGCAGCATGAACACAGGAAAACAGCTTGCCGTAGCCAAAATGCGGGCGGCTGGAGTGGGTGCCACCGCCATTGCTATTTTCGCCGATTACTGGGACCAGCTCGCTTCCGGTGCGACCGGTGTGATCCCGGAGGCAAGCATTGCTCCCATGGCAACACCTGACACGATCACCGATCTCGACTCCGCGACACCCGAGGACCGCGAAGCTCTGGCCCGGACCGCGATCATCAAGCTCAACGGAGGGCTGGGAACCTCGATGGGCTTGGACAAGGCGAAATCCCTCCTGCCTGTCAGGGATGGTCTGACGTTCTTGGACATCATCGTGCGTCAGGTGCGATGGGCGAGGCAGCAGTACGGCATCAGGCTGCCCCTGGTTTTCCTGCACTCCTTCTCGACGCGCGCCGACGTCCTGGAAGCCCTGGAAGCCTATCCGGACTTGCCGGTCGGCGACCTGCCGGTCGACATGATGCAGTCCGAGGAGCCCAAATTGTTGCGCTCCGACCTGACACCGGTCGAATGGCCCGCCGACCCCCTCCTGGAGTGGTGCCCCCCCGGACATGGCGACCTGTATCCCACTGTCAAGGATTCCGGGATCCTGGATGCCCTGATCGACGCCGGTTTCCAGTACGTTTCCGTGTCCAACTCCGACAACCTCGGCGCCGCCCCTTCCCCGGCACTGGCAGGATGGTTCGCGCGGACGGGAGCGCCATTCGCCACCGAGATCACCTCGCGTACTCCGATGGATGTCAAGGGAGGTCACATCGCAGTTCGCCGGTCGGATGGGCGGCTCATCCTGCGCGAATCAGCCCAAACCCTGCCCGGTGAGATGAAGTACTTCACCGACCCCGCGATCCATCCGTACGCCCACTGCAACAACCTGTGGTTCGACCTGGCTGCCCTGCGCACGAAGCTCGAGGACACCGGTGGCGTACTGAGACTACCCTTGATTCGCAACGCCAAAGTGGTCGATCCGACCGATCCGGCCAGCCCGGCGGTGTTCCAGATCGAATCCGCCATGGGGGCGGCCATCGAATCCTTCGAAGGTGCGAGAGCCATCGCTGTGCCCCGCTCCCGTTTCCTCCCGGTGAAAACGACCAATGAACTCACCCTGCTGCGCTCCGACGTTTTCGAACTCGGCGAAGACTCCATCCCCCGCGCCACGGTCTCTCCCCTGCCGGTCATCACGCTCAGCTCCGCCTACGCCACCATTTCCGCTTGTGAACAGCGAATACCATCCCCACTGTCGCTCCGCGGCGCCCACACCTTCCGCGTCGACGGCGACTGGAGCTTCGGAACCATCGTGCGCATCATCGGCGACGTCCACCTGACAAACGAAGGCGGCAGCATCCATGACGGATCGGTCCTGAGCGACTGATCTCTTGGGGGCCGGACGGCATCAGAACGGTATCACCAGCAGCGTAGACTAACCCAATGCAGTTGTTTGGTCGTAGCACCGCCACCAACAGGTCCGCGCATGTTGTCCGCAGCTTGGCTGTGGGGATCATGGCCTCGCTGTTGCTCATCTTCGTACCCGTGGTTCCGGCGCATGCGGCGCCGGGGGATGCGCTGGGATCGGACTCGGTCCTGGTATCTGGGTGGATCAGTCGTACTCTGGAGGCCAACAACAACCTGGCTCTCACGCCCAAGGGTGACACGGACTATGCCAGTACGGCCTATGCCCTGATCGGACTGCGGGCCGCGGGCCAGGCCGGAGAGCAGATCGTCACGTCCGCTGCCGCCATGGCTGCGTCGGGCGACGCGTTCATCGGGGACCCCAGCCAGGTCGGGCAGAAGGCGAGCGCCATCGCACTGATGATCCTGGCTCTGATCGCCGGGAACCAGGATCCGAGCGAGTACGCCGGATCCACCGACACCCGCAACTTGTATTCCGACTTGGAATCGGACATCCACGACGACGGCTCGATCGGTGACAGCCCCAGTGCCTACGCCCAGGCTTTCGCCATCCTGGCCCTGCTGTCCTCGCCGGACGGGGTTCCCGACCCGGTGCTGCACTGGCTGGAACAACAGCCGTGTACCAATGTTTCCTCTCCTGGCTACGGCGGCTATGGCTTCTCCGGGCCTGGCAGTTGTACGGACGTGGACCCCGATTCGACGGCGATGGCCGTGATCGCCCTGATCGCGGCGGGAGTGTCGTCTGACACCGTCGCGTCCTCCGGCATGTACTTACTGTCTGTCCAGGATTCCTCGGGAGGCTTCACCTCCCCGATGTCGTCGGTGAACGCCAACACCACCGGGTTGGCCGTGGCCGCCCTCAACGCCATCGGTGGAATGCCCGATGACAAGATCAGCCGGGCCACGGCGTACCTGGACTCCCTGGTCTACGGCTGCGATCTGGCCAGCGACACCGGAAACTCCCCGGTCGTGGGAGCCATGGCCTATGACACCTCGTCTCGCGCCTCCAACCAGATCAACCCGCTCACTCCCGATGTTCAGGCCAGTCTGTTCCAGGCCAGCGCCCAGGGCATCTTCGGGTTCGTCCAAAACATCACCGTCCCGACCAACTATGTCCCGCCCCGCAGTGACACACCCGACCTTGCTTCATCCTGCTTCGTCACCCCCGAATCTCCCCCGGCCCCACCCTCCCATGGGATCGCAGCCGGATGGTGGTGGGCTTTGGGCGGTGTGATCGTGCTGGCGGCAGTGGTCGTGCTCGGCTGGAGACTGATCCTCATCCGTCGCAAAATATAACACTCGCCCGACCGTACTGGACAAACGAGTACGCCCACCCTTCCCGATTCAGGAACGGTGGGCGTACTTGTCTGATTCAGCTCAGGCCTACGTCAGCACTGTGGTGAACGACTCCTCCAGCCGACGGCTGATGCCATTGATGCCACGGCCGAGTTGGTCGGCGGTCCAGATGGTGGTGGGGCGATCGCGATGGGCGGTGTAGCCGTCCGCGAACACCTCATTGCGGTTGCCTGCCGGATCCCAGTAATAGATCGTCTTGCCGCGGGTGATGTTGTGCTGGGTCGGACCCATGTCGATCGGCGTCTCGTCCATGGCCATGATCTGGCCGGCGTGGAGGATGGCGTCCCAGCTTTCCAACTGGAAGGCCAGGTGATGCAACTTGGCGTCGAAGCCTTCTCCGCCGATCAGGGCGATGTCGTGACCGCGGTTG
>WRFP01000165.1 GCA_009778725.1 Propionibacteriaceae bacterium | reverse complement strand
TCATGAAGTACAAGGACTACCTGGACTTGACGACGAGTCGTACTGTGACGAATGTTGCTGAGTTTCTGGCGATGGAGGACGACATCGACTTCGAACCGCCTCGCGTTGGTCTGGGTCTGCAGGTGGTGGACCTGTGAGGTACCTTCTCGACACGAATGTGATCAGCGAGGCTCGCAAAGCATCAGGCGACGCGCGGGTCAAAGCATGGCTGGCTGGGAGGGCGCCTCAGGAGTTGGCCATCAGTGTCATCACGGTCTTAGAGATCGATATCGGGATCCAACGTCTAGCTCGCAGAGACCCTGTCTCAGCCGCTCGCCTGCAAACATGGCTTGATGAGACAGTGCTCACTGTCTTTGCGGATCGCATCTTGTCAGTCGACCTACTCTGTGCTCGCCAGATCGCACCCCTGCACGTTCTGGACCCAGCGCCTGAACACGACGTGATCATCGCTGGAACGGCCCTCGCCCACAACCTGATTGTTGTCACCCGCAACACCCATGATTTCGTACGCAACCCTGTCAAACTGCTCAACCCCTGGGACTATGATCAAAAGTAGGTCATCGGCACTCATCAAGTGGACCATCCGCCGCATCGTGAGAACACTGCGCACCTACCGAACCGCACCCATCCACAGCGGCAACCACCTCATCGACGCCACTCCCGACATCCAAGCTCCCATTGACCACACCCACTAACTGAACCAAGCATTTGGGGCGTAACGATAATGATCATCACCAAATGACAGTACGGCTTTGGCTAAAACAAGAATTGTAAACCTGAATGAAAAGAAAAGAAACAGTAGTTGATTTTATATGATATTATTATCATATATTGAGAACTAACCTTCTGTAGTGTCTGACTAGCAATTATATGGTATTTGGTTGAGACACATATTTAACTAGGTGAAATATAGATTTCATGATATGATAACAAGACAGTGGGAAGATTCTCAACAATAACATTTATGTCACAGGAGGCGAAAATGAAGAGAAGGAACAAAAACCGAATCGTGGCTGGACTAATTGCGACCACCTTGGCTATGAGCTTGGGAGCAATTCAGAGTCCAGCGTTCGCGGCAACAGACTTGCTAGGGGAGTTGGCTGCTCTAAATCCAGGAGTGTCAACGAACGAACTCCAGTCAGCGGTTCGGATCGAAGCAGAAAAGACCGGGCAAAGTGAGATGGAAGTCATGGCAGTTGCCCTTCAGGAAGCACGAGTTTCTGCGGCTGCCGCATCTGGGAATGCCGTTCGGTCATCGGGAGGAAATACAACTGTAATTCTCGGAGATGGCGCATTCCCAGGGGACGTGTTCATCTCGCCGGCCAGCACACTCTTCATTGAACATGGACACACAGGAATTTACTACACGACAAAAATGATTGTGGAGGCACCAGGCCCAGACAAAGTCAGTCGGTCGATGTATACCGCGACTTTCTCTGTTGGGGTTGGAACAGTTAAACAATACGTGAATGTTTCCTATGCAGACGGAGATAAGGCGGGGACACACGCATATGTCAATCTGAGAAATAAGCCCTACAACAATAATTTTGCGATGAATAAAAATATTACAGCGTCGTCAATGAACTGTTCACAGCTGGTCTGGGCGGCCTATATGTATACCCTGAATGTTGATCTCGACTCGAACGGGGGACTCGGTGTTTATCCGTATGACATTAAGAATTCCCCTCGCACAGTAACGTACCAAACATTATGAATCGTCAATTCTTCGGACACGTTCGGGCGCCTGGCAGGGGCCTTCGTGTTCTGGTGGCTTTGTGCCTGGTGATGGGTGTTTTGGCGACGAGTGGGTGTTCCTCGGTGGACCGGTGGAAGATACTTGATGGGAGTACGGCAGCGTTGGCTGATGATGTGGTGATGGCTGTGTATGTCAGTCATCAAAGTTCTGACTCGTCGATGTCTGGTTATGTCTTGTTGGTTGATTCTCACGGTGGGGTGTCGGCGGTGCGAACGTCGGGGATGGATCTTGCTCAGTTGGTGTGGGATGAGCAGGGGTTGTTCTTTTCTGACACTGACAAGGATTATCTGTTGACTGGGCAGGGCCTGGACACGTGGGCCAGTTCGAAGACGGACGTGCAGGTTGCTGCTTTCTCGAAGCCGGGTGGTGGCCATGTCAGTGTGTATAACCTGGGTTTCGGTGACAGTGCGCGGGATTTAGGGCAGGCGGATGAAGGTGGGGAGGACCTGGGGTACATCGAACAGGTGGTTGATTCCGGTGACGGGGGATCGAGTCGGTACGACGTGGCGGGGTTCAGCTCTGTGACAGCCTTGTGCGGCTCGTCTGTGTTCAGTGTTTCCGAGGTGGGGGATCCCTACGTCAGTCTGGCCCAGGCGATGGGAGCTTCCCAGCGAACCAGTGCGCCTGTCTGGCCAGATATGCTCACTCAGATTTACCCCAAGCCGTTGAGTCTGGAAGAGGGGTTGAAGTCGGTGGACCAGGACTCGATCGGAGACTATGCCCTGCGAGGGTCGGTGTGCCGGGACGGTTCGATTCTCACGATTTCGGCAAACCCCATGAAGAACACGAATGCCGCCTTGTCTGTGGTGACTTGGCCCACCGATGGCCGGCCGAGGGTCGCACAGCCGATCGTCGGACCAGACGGTAAGGCGCTCCCGGTGGGTTCTGAGATCGTTAGTGGAACGTCGGTTGCCGAGTGGTCGCCAGATTCGGATCATCTGGTGTGGATTGGTGGTGATGGAGTCGTTCGCTCCACGGAGCTTTCTCATGGGACGACCACCACCCTGTGGGATTCCGGGGCGGAGAGGATTCGTTCCCCGTACACAACGTTCGCGTTCTCCGGGTCGACAGTGTACGTCCTGGATCCGGTCGGAGCTTGGGCCCCCGACATGCAGATGCGCCTGCGGTCCCATGATCTTGTCACCGGTGAGACCCGAGAGGTCTTGACTGTCAAGCTTGGATTCGAGCGCGTCGACAAGGGATTGTGTTTACGCGGAATTGCCATCCGGCCCGCTGGATAGACGGTCCTGTGGTGATGCACGTATTACGGTCGTAATAATCCTAGTGACAGTACGATTACCCCGTCGGGTCGTACGTATGCGTATCCGTCCGAGGTCACCACGGCAAGGAAACGTGGCTTGCCGATACTTTGTGTGTCGACCTTGGTGGCGAAGGCCTTGAGATTGGTTGCTGCGTGCTCGATATAGTCTGCTGCGCCACCCAGTTTTATTTCGATCGCACCCCAGCGACGATAGCCTGCGTCAATGATGGTGTCGACTTCCAGATCGTTGGAGTCTAAATAATGGTGAACGCTGGCGCCGAGAGCCTGTGCATAGACACGAAGGTCACGTAAGGCCAGCGATTCGAACAAGAAACCATAGGTTTTCAAATCTCGGCGTAATTCGTCTGGTCCTGCGTTCAGCAGGCTCGCTGACAGTGCCGGGTCGACAAAGTGATGTTTTGATGCTGTCCGAATCCTGGCCCGAGACCGTAACACGGGACTCCAACTCGGGAGGGGTTCGACCACCATGAGTCGGGTGAGGGCTTGGACGTACGATGACACTGTGTCCTCACCCAAGGCCGTGTCTTTGGCCACGGTCGTCAGGCGTGCTTGAGTGGAGGTATGTCGAGCCAGCGATTGCATGACCAAGGCGACCCGCCCTGGGTCACGGCGGACCTGGTCAAGGGTCCTGATGTCGGCACTGACGATGTCGGAACAGTAATCGGTCACATTGGCTTGTGCAGATTTCCATGACTTTGTACGATCATTGGGCCACCCGCCATGGCAGGTCTCTTCGATCATCTCGTTCAGCGTGATCGGTGACGTACCTGATACTTGGGCGTCGCCTGACATCAATCGCTCCAAACTTACCTGTCCAGATGACAGACCTGACTCCCACAAGCTGAGGGTCCTCATCTTCAGACGGCTGATGCGTCCGGCACCGGTATGTCGGGTGACATCGTCTTGTGGTGTGGCGGATCCTGTCAGAATGAATTGGCCCGGTGCTTGGCGGTCGTCGATGAAGCGACGCACATCATTCCACAGGCGCGGTACCACCTGCCATTCGTCGATCAATCGCGGGGTAGGGCCGTCGAGCACGTGAGTCGGAGCCACCTCAGCGGTCGTCCGGGCTACGTCATCAGTGTCCAGGCGTACATCGCTCGCACAATGTTGGCTTGCTGTTTCAGTTTTGCCACATCCCTTCGCACCTTCAATCAGTACGGCCCCCATGCGAGCCAGACGATCAACGAGTTCTGTGTCGACGATTCGTGGGAGGTACGTTCGAGGCGACATAGGTAAGTTTCCTTCCTCTCGTGTGTGACTAGCTGGTTTATGGCGTATCCTGACATTTACAGTGATTTTAACCGTGTTTTTGCAGTAATTTTAATCCGGTTATTGCAGTAATTTTAATCCGGTAATTGCAGTGATTTCAACCCGGTGTTTGCAGTTGGGGACACGTGTGCCCATCGGTTTCTCACGTCTTGGCGGGGGTGTGAAACCTGAATTCTCCAGGTTCTGTAGTATACGCATCAAAGCAATGTAAATTGGTTATTGATGTCAGCTTGTTGGGTGTGTTGTGGTGGGCTGGTTGGCTTGGGGATATGCGCGTGTTGTGTTGA
>WRFP01000164.1 GCA_009778725.1 Propionibacteriaceae bacterium | reverse complement strand
TCTCCCTGTCCGGCGGCGCCCTGTTCGCGAATGTGGTCTCCGTCATTCTCCTAGTCATCGAGACCTCCTCCTTCCGCCGCCGCTGATGTACCGCACCCGGACCCAGCGCCACACCCATCAGCCCTCCCGGTCACGGCGCTTGACCCTGGCCTCGGTGGCCGTACCCTCCGAGGTGCCGACGACAACCACGATCTTCATCGTCTTGCGGAAGATGAGGCAGCCACTGTTGTTGTTGCTGGCGGTGATGACGACCGCCGTCTTCGGCTTGTCGCTCATGCCGGGTGTGCCCCAACCGGACGGGTCCTCGGGCCAGCTCAGCGCCTTCGAAGCCTTCTACGTCTTCTCGATCACCGCCACCACCATCGGGTACGGCGAAGTCCCCCACGAGTTCTCCATCCAGCAGCGCTGGTGGATCGTCGGCTTCATCTACGTGGCGGTCCTGGGCTGGGCCTACACCATCGCGCGGCTGATGTCGCTGCTGCAGGACAGCGCCTTCCGCAACGCCCGCAACGCCCAAAGTGTCAGGCGTTCGATCGCCCGGATCCGTCAGCCCTTCACCATCATCGTCGGCTACGGCTACATCGGGCGCTCGGTGGCGAAGGTCCTGGACACCCTCGGGCGCCGGATCGTCGTCCTCGACAAGGAGACCGTCGCCATCGAACGGCTGGCCACCGACGAAATCTTCCAGGAGGTCCCCGGCATTCGCGGGGACGCCGCCAACCCGGCCTTCCTCGGGCTGGCGGGTCTCGGCCACCCCGATTGCGAGGCCATCTTGGCGATGAGCGGGGACGAGGACGTCAACCTCCAGATCGTCATGACCTGCGCCCTGCTGCGCCCGACCCTGCCGGTGATCGCGCGCGCCTCGACCAAGCGCACCGAACAGGCGATGGCCGACTTCAATCCGAGAGCCATCATCAATCCGTACGACGACTACGGCAATTACCTGATCGTCTCCTTGAAACGTCCGTACACCTACCGGCTGATGACCTGGCTGATGTCGGTGTCGGGCACTCCTCTGCCGCCCATCAGGGCCCACATCCAGGTCAGCACCTGGCTGGTGGTCGCCGACGGCCCGTTCGGGGAGGAGATTGCCCAGGACCTGACCCAGGAGGGGTACGCGGTCAGGATGGCCACCCCGGGTGACGAGCACGACTTCACCGGCATCGACGCCGTCGTCGCGGGCGCGGAATCCGACACCGCCAACCTGTCGCTGGCCGCCCACGTGCGCGCCACCAGTCCGCAGACCTTTCTGGTCGTACGCCAGCAGTCCCACTCGCATCTGCCCCTGCTGGACGCCTTCCGTCCCGATTCGGTCTTCTTCCCGCCGCAGATCGTGGCCCAGCGGGCGGTGGCCAACATCATCACACCGCGCCTGTGGGCCTTCCTCCACGACCTGATGGACGCCGACGAGTTGTTCAGCAAAGACCTGACCACCAAGTTGGTCCACCGCGTGGGCACGGGGTCGCCGATCCCGACCCGGATGTGGATCGGGGAAGCCCAAACCCCCACGGTCGTCCGCTGGCTCAAACACCGGTCCTTGTCTCTGGGGGCCATCTTCCGCTCGCCGCAGGACCACACCGAGTACATCGCCGCCCTGCCCCTGTTGGTCATCCGGGGCGAGGAGACCATCACCTTGCCCGGCGACGATCTAGAGCTGAAGCTCGGCGACGAGATCGTCATCTTGGCAACGGCGGACGCTCTGGACGAACAGGCCGAATGCCTCTTCGACGACTCGACGCTGTATTACACCGCCACCGGACGCGACATCCCGACCTCGAGGGCGTGGAGGCGCCTCACGAGGCAGAGATGGAAGGACGCGTTCCTGCTGGATGACGACGCCACGGCAGGTACATCCAAGTCCACAGCAGCGCCACCAAGACGACCATGACCGGAAGATAGAAGCTGCCGGTGAGGTTCTGGATCGGTTCCAGCGGGGATCCCGGCGAACCGGTGTTCAAGAACCAGAAGTTGGTGTCCCAGATGGCGTTGGCGACGAAGGACACCGCGACGAACCCCGCCATGATGATGGCCGCCTTCCACCAAGTCCTCGGCTCAGGCCGGTAGTCCTGGCCGATCAGGATCATCAAGGCGTACGACATGAGCAAGGCGTGGACGAGGAAGGCTTGCCAGGTGTAAAGGTTGAAGATCGGTTGATTGGCCCAGTCTGGGAAGGTGATCGCGGCGATCGGGCCCCAGGTGCCCACGGCATAGATGAACTGCCGGGTCCACGAGTTCGGATGGACGGCGTCGATGAAGACGCAGAAGGTGACGGCCGCGCAGGCGTGCAGGGGCAGGATGGGCGGCGTGTACATCCCCAAGACGATGAAGATCCCCTGGCGGAAGACCAGTTCGAGGATGAGGACGGTGATCCCGATGGCCAGTCTCAGATGGCGGCGGCGCTTCGTACCGGACTTCACATAGGTCACCACCAGGGTGACAATCACCACAACCATGACCGCCAGCATGATCAGGTGGGCGGGTGTGAATTGCCCGAAGGCCAGGCTGGCCGGGGCATGCCTGGGCTCAGTCCAGAAATTGTCGAACCACGTGGGAGTCACCGTGCCACTGTAGAGGTTTTTCCCCTTGTTCGCCATTCTGGCTTGCCGCTCGCGACACCAGCGATCGGTGCATCCGGGCTCAGCCTCACCACCGGAATGGAAGCGATCTCACCGCGCTAGCACAGGCTGGTGGACCGCGTTCACTCCTCCAGACGGTAGCCGAGTCCGCGGACTGTCACCAGGTGGCGCGGATGGGCGGGGTCCTGCTCGATCTTGGCCCGCAGACGCCGGACATGGACGTCCAGGGTCTTGGTGTCGCCGTAATAGTCGGCGCCCCAGACCCGCTCGATGATCTGGCGGCGGGTGAGGACGCGGCCGACGTTGTGCATCAGCAACTCCAACAACTCGAATTCACGCAGGGGCATCTCGACCGCTTGGCCGTCCACGACGACCCGGTGGCGCTCCACGTCCATCTCCAGACCGGCGACCGCCAGGACCGGGCTGGGGGGAGTCGAACTGCGGTGGCGGCGCAGGACCGATCGAAGACGCGCCAGCAGTTCCGGAGTCGAGAAGGGCTTGGTCACGTAGTCGTCCGCCCCCGACTCCAGACCCACCACGATGTCAGCCTCGCCGACTTTGGCCGTCAGCATGATGATCGGGACGTCTGAGGTCAGCCGGATCGTGCGGCACACGTCGATCCCGCTCACCCCCGGGATCATCAGGTCGAGCAAGATGACGTCGGGTGGATGGTTCTCGAAACAGTCCAGTGCCTTGCGCCCGTCTGACGCGGTGCGAACGTCGTACCCTTCCCTTCTCAGCAGGTAGGCCAAGGTCTCCCGGACGTCCTCGGAATCTTCAACCAACAGCAGTTGTGTCATGTCTGTCCCTTTCTCCGGCGTGCTCCCCCTGGCGCCGACTCACGATTCGTTGTTTCCGGCCGGCTCCGCGGCCACCGGCAGGGTCAGGGTGAAGGTCGACCCCGAACCCAACTGCGAGTCCACGCTGACGCTGCCCTGATGGGCCAGGGCGGTGTGTTTGACGATGGCCAGCCCCAGACCTGTACCACCCGCCCGGCGGGAACGGGCCTGGTCGGTGCGATAGAAACGCTCGAAGATCCGCTCCTGCTCGCTGTCGTCGATGCCGATCCCCTGGTCGATGACGTGGATCGCCACCGTGCCTTCCGCCTGATCCATTTGGCAGGAGACGATCACCCGCGACCCTTTGGGCGAGTAGTGGATGGCATTGGACAACAGATTCTCCAACGCGGTCACCAGAGCCTCCTCATCGCCGTCGACGTAGGCTTCCACCCGCATCTTGGTCTTCAGTTTGACCCCTTTGATCCGGGCGGTCTCGATGGCCTGGAAGACAGCCTTCTGGATCAGGTCGCCCACCGCGATCCGGGCCAGGGGCTGGCTGGGCACAGTGTCCTGGACCTGAGCCAGCGCCAGCATGCCGTCGGCGAGCTTCTCCAGCCTGATCGCCACCTTGTTCAACCGCTGGGCGAAGTGTTCCACGGAAGCCGGGTCCGAGGCGCAGGACCGCAGGGCCTGGGCGATCAGACCCACCGAGGTGACCGGTGTACGCAGCTCATGGCCGATGTTGGACACGAAATCGCGCCGGATTTGGATGGCCCTGACCTCGTCGGTGCGGTCGGTCACGCTCACCACGATCCAGTACGCCTCCACGACCTCGGCCTGGATGACGATGTCCTGGTACGACCCCAAGGTGGTCACATGACACGCCCGGGTGATGTGTTCGCGCGACCTCCAGGCCTCGTCGGCGGCGCCCATCAGTTCCGGGTGGATGACGATGCCTTTGTCCTGGGGAACCAAGCTGCGGGCCAGGGCGGAGGCGTAGACGATCTTGTGCCGCTTGGTCACGACCAGACTGAACCCCCCGAAGGCGCGCACGGTGGCGATGACATGACTCAACGCTTGTTTCGAGCGCATCATCGTGGGTTGGCTCATGGGTCTACTGTAACTCACGATTGTGACTCACACGGTCATCCGAAACGACCGGCGATGTAGTCCTCGGTGGCCTTCACTTTCGGATGGGAGAAGATCGTCGAGGTGTCGTCGTATTCGACCAGGCGTCCCGGCTGGGAAGCCCCGGA
>WRFP01000163.1 GCA_009778725.1 Propionibacteriaceae bacterium | reverse complement strand
GGCTGTCTCCGGCTTGGGATTCCTGGTGACGCTCCAACTCCAGTACGCCTGGGGTTGGTCCGCCTCCCACGCTGCTGAGGGCACCCTGCCACAAGTCGCCATCCTGATCGTTGGCGGGGCAGCGATCCGCCCGCTGATCTCCCGGCTGGGCATGGAGAAGACATCGTGGATGGGAGCCATCACCATTGTCGGAGGCCTGGCCATCTATGGGTCACTGGGAAGGATCGGGTACGAATGGGTCGCTACGGCCCTGATCCTTGTCGCCGCCGGAATGCGCGTCGTCGGCGTCGTCGCGGGCACCACCGTGATGCGCGGTCTGCCCGCTGACCGTACCACCGTGGGCGCCGCTCTGGTCGACACCTCCGGCGAACTTGCCACCGGTATCGGCATCGCCATCAGCGGCACCATCATCGCAGCCTGGGCCAACGGCCCGCTGGTAGGCCTCACCCCACAACAGACCGTCTCACTACAACAAGGCATCATGCGGGCAGGGATCGTACTGACCATCCTGGCAGCAGCTCTCGTGAGCTGGGGCATCACCCAGGCGCACAAGGCTCCCCATGATGACACTGACGATTTGCCGACGCAGAATCCATCACCAAGGCACCCACGACCATAATGACTGTCAAACGCGGCCAGGCCGATGGTCTGGAGAACTCGACCTGCACACAGGCTCAAATTTCTCCTGCCATCGACAAGTTGAGTAAAGTCAGGATATGCTCACTTGGCTCAGAGTCGATGGCTTCAAGAATCTCCTTGATTTCGAATGCTTCTTCGGCCCTTACACATGCATCGCAGGCCCCAACGCGGTTGGCAAGTCGAATCTGTTTGATGCCATTGAGTTCATGTCGCTCCTGGCGGACTATCCGTTTTTAGAGGCGGCACAGCGTCTGCGCATGAAGGGCGACCAGAGCATTGACCCGCGGTCCTTGTTCTGGGGTAACGCTGAATCTCCCAACCCGGTCATGGAGCTTGCGGCAGAGATGATTGTTCCGCAAGAGATTCAAGATGATTTTGGTCGCTCTGTGCGTCCAACGACGAGCTTCCTGCGATACACCCTGCAACTACGGTACGACGAACCCAGGCAGGAATCCCCACTGGCAGGCGGGATTCGACTGGTGAAAGAAGAGTTGACCTACATCACCCAAGGTAAAGCCTCCGAGCGTCTTCCCTGGCCCCACAGGGCCAGACTGTTCCGCGATCACGTCGTGACAGGCAAACGGTCAGGGAAGGAATATATCTCGACCACGCGCGATGAATCTGGAGGTCTGGTCGTCAGCGTCCATCAAGACGGAGGCAGCCGTGGTAAGCCCCTGTCCACCAATCCCGACAGAGCGCCTCGGACAGTGGTGTCCACGACCACGTCTGTCGATTCTCCCACCATTCTTGCAGCCCGCCGGGAAATGCAGCGTTGGCGGATGCTTGCCCTCGAACCCTCGGCGATGCGGTCACCAGACAGCGTCATGGCTCGCCCGCAACTCGCCGATGATGGATCGGGTCTAGCCGCCACATTGTTCCATCTCGCGCATCAACACGGAGATCACATCTACGCGGAAGTCGCAGCTAATGCGGCGGAGTTGACGGACGTGCGTGAAGTGTCCGTGGACCACGATGAACGCAGGGACACTCTCACCCTGTACGCTCGAGTCGGCAACGGTCCCCTTCTTCCTGCCCGCTCTTTGTCGGATGGGACTCTCAGGTTCCTCGCTTTGTGTGTCGTCCAAGTCGATGAGAGCATGGGAAGCCTGTTGTGCCTGGAAGAACCGGAGAATGGAATACACCCTGGTCGTATGAACGCAATGGTCCAACTCGTACACGGCCTCGCCGTCGACCCGACTGAGACACCCGGCGATGGAAACCCACTCAGGCAGGTCATGGTCAACACTCACTCGCCCTACTACATCCGGTATGACACCCTGAGCGACGGCAGAGAGGACGTGCTGGCCGCGATGGCTGCCACGACGATGCGCGACGGTAAACGCGCCACCACGGTCCGTCTTCGGCCCATCACCGGAACATGGCGAGCCAAGAGGAATCCCGGGCAAGAGATCTCGGTTGATGCTCTGGCGGACTATCTCCAAGTGCCTGACGATGCCCTCGTCCTGCCCTGGTCAGGGAACTGATGAGTACGACCATCAGATTCGTGCTTCTGTGTGAAGGCTCGTCGGACCAGCCACTGGTAGGCCACCTGCAAGATCTATTGGTTTCCCATGGAGCCACTGCGGCTACCGGTCGGGCTGATTGGAGTAAAGGCAGGGTGTCCGCTAAGCTCACCAGACTGCTCGAGAGTGGTGAACCGTTCGATCTCGCTTTCGTCCATCGAGACGCAGACGGACCCAACGCCGAGAGTCGCATCAAGGAAATCGACAACGGTGTACGGGAGGCAGTATTCAGCCATCCGTACATACCAGTCGTTCCAGTGCAGGAGACTGAGGCGTGGCTGCTGATCGACGAAGCCGCCATTCGGTCAGTCGTCGGAAATCCCCACGGAAACACGCCACTCAACCTTCCCTCTCCAGAACATGTCGAACACGTTCCACGCCCCAAAGAGGCCCTCCGCCAGGCGCTCATCAACGCCAGCGGCAAATCAGGCCGACGTCTCAAAGAAGAACGCAAACGCTTCACCTCCCGACGACTCGTCCTTTTGCAACGTCTAGACCCTGAGGGAATCGTCAAGACAGTCCCATCGTGGCGCAGACTTGAGCAATCCATCGACAATCTGGCAAGAGACCTGGGCTGGGTTGTTCCGACCGAGACAGGTAGTTGATCGGTCAATTGGCCCCAGGATGTTTCAGCATTGTTGCAAAAAAACTTCCACACCTTCCATTGTGATGACACGTCCACGTACCCACATGAGGCAGACTGCTGAGACACGAAATTCAGTCCCTCACCAGGGCAGTACGAGGCCAATGAGAAACGATGTGAGGTTGGCCAGCAGTACGAACACGAACAGTCGGGCGGCTGGACGACTCACCCACCGTACTGGATCTCCATTGGCGGCCACTGCTCGGAGAACGGCCCATTCGATGAGGACGATCGCCACCTCTGCCGGGATGAGAGCCGACCATGGGCGTTGTCCGGCGATGCCGAAGCCGAGTGACAGAGTTAGATTGGTGGCCAGGTTGACCAGTACGCAGACCAGCACGAAGCGGCGGCTGCGGTAGCCGGCGGCGAACAGGATGGGTGTCTCGATGACCGCCGTCAGCACTGCTGCGCTGAAAACGAAGACTGCGGCAGTCATCGCTGCTTGCGACGGCGCATCAGCACTAACGCCAGGGCTGCGACGACCAGCACGATGACGACGACGATGATCACAACCAAAACAATCGGAAATGCACCGGATTCTGGTGAAAAGGGTGTGCGGGGCGGGATGTCCAGTCCTATCATGGAGTTGCTCCTTGGTTCATCGGATTCTCGTTCTGCGACTCATAAAAAGTCTAGCAATCAACAACAGAATTGCTATCAAAACCGGCGCCATTCTTATCGCCATCACAACCGCGAGCGCTGCCCGGATACACCGAGTTGGCCTCTTGCCGACCTTGCCCTCACAAGAGACTATGGTCGGTCTTTTCATCAAGTGGCTTGATCGAAAAAACCAACACAGCGCAAAGCAGTAGTACGACCAGTACGATCCACTGCGAATAGACCAGGCCCACCATCAGTGCCGCTGGCACCTGGAATAGTTGGGCCATGCCGAAAGACAGGCCCGGACGTCGCGTACTGGCTACCAACCCGAGGATCACCGGTGCCATGGGAAGCGCCAGGCAGAACACACCGGCCAAGCCCGCCCAGGTCTGTCCTGGCCACAGCCCCATGAACACAGCAGCGCCGACAAATCCAGCCAGGGCCGGTGCGAAGGCACCCCAACGGTCGGCGATCACTCCGCCGATGGCTCGTCCGCACATCACCGCGATGGCGGCCCAGACGACAATCGCCGTGGAGTCCTTCCACGGTTGTGGGGCCGCAAAGCCAGTAGTGGACCTGATCAGCGACATCACGGCCAACCCGACCAGGACGAGTGCGGGTGCCAGTCCGCGACCGTTGGCAATGGTCCAACTTGGGCGGCTGGGCTGAGGGCATTCCGGCATGGCGTCGGTCAGCGTCGAGCCGATTCCCAGTCTTGCGGGGATCACCTCGTTGCGTCGACCTGTCACCGTGCCCCACATCAGAACAGCCAGACCGCCGAGGACCACGACGGCGGCGAGCAGCCCGGCCCACACTGTCGTACTGGCGAGCTTCCAGACCCCGCTGCCCAGGAGGGTGCCAAGCGCCAGTCCGATGGCGCCAGACGATTCGAAGACGCCCACAGCCATCCCCCGGCGCGGCAGTTTCAATGTTGCAGTGCCAGCACAGATGTGGAACATCGCGCTGCCAAGGCCCAACAGCAGCACACTGCCCCAGCCAACCCCTGGAACGACCATGCTGACATGCGGAAACAGTACGCCGATGGCCAACAGAACCAGGCCACCCAGGCCGACACGGCCTTCCGCCAATCGTGCGAACGACCCTTGCGAAGCCAGCACCGCAAGCACAATCGGCATGCCAAAGGCGATCACTGAGTACACGACAATGTGCGTACCGCCGATCACCCCCTGAGCCAACATTGAGAACAACACCAAAGAGGTCACGAACTCCGCCATCCCGTGCACAATCGTGTACGTCCCG
>WRFP01000162.1 GCA_009778725.1 Propionibacteriaceae bacterium | reverse complement strand
CTTGGAGCGCGTGTTCAGTGTGCTCAAGGCTTCCGATGTCGAGGAACCGACCAACTGGTCGCGGCGCTTCAAGGCCAATCTGGAGAAGATCCACTCAGGAAACGTTGTCAAGGTGGCCGAAGTGGTCCGGGATTTGTGGCGCCGCGAGCGCGACCGGGGCCTGTCGGCTGGTGAGAAACGGATGCTGGCGAAAGCCCGTCAGAACCTCGTGTCCGAACTAGCTCTGGCTGAGCGCGTGGATGAGGCGAAGGCGGAGGAGCTTCTGGATGACGTGCTGGCCTCTGTCGCCAAGTGACTTCTGCTCCAGTCAAGCCTGAAGTCGCCGCCATCGTGGTGGCGGCTGGATCTGGAATCCGGTTGGGCCGCGAAATCCCCAAAGCCGCCATTGAAATAGCTGGTGTGCCCATGGTGACCAGGTCGGTTCAGGCGATGTTCTCCGGTGGTGTCGACAAGGCTGTCGTGGTGGCGCCCGAAGCCTGGGTCGAACGTTTTGCGCATTTCTTTCCTGCCTATCCCGATCGTGTCAAAGTCATTTCCGGTGGTGTCATGCGTCAGGATTCGGTACGGCTCGGGCTGGTGAACACGGGCGAGGCCGACATCGTCCTCGTCCATGACGCGGCTCGCCCGCTGGTTCCTCCGTTCGTTGTGGACCGGGTGATCGAGGCGGTGCGGGACGGGGCGCCCGTGGTCATTCCCGTGGTTCCCCAGGTGGATTCGCTGCGGCGGATCCGGCGCAACTGGACGGTCGCGGTGGACCGGTCGACCTTCCTCAGAGTCCAGACTCCGCAAGGTTTCGAGGCACAGGTGTTGCGCAGGGCTCATGCTCAGGCCGGTGACAAGGAGTTCACCGACGACGCCACCATGTGCGAGGCCATCGGCATGCCGGTGATGACGGTTCCTGGAGATGGATTAGCCTTCAAGATCACCGATCCGATGGACCTGGTTCTCGCCGAGGTCATCGCGCGGGGTGAGTCATGACGGGAAAGGATCCTCAGATGATAAGCACAAGTCCTCAAGACCCGGCAGGTTCGGGCCCCCACGGGTTGAAGCTGCGCACCGGTGTGGGCGTGGATGCCCATAAGCTGGTTCAGTCGCGGCCGATGGTCATGGCGGGACTGTCATTCCCCAATGAGACGGTTGGACCGGAAGGTCATTCAGATGGTGATGTCGCTTGTCACGCCGTCTGTGACGCCTTGCTGTCAGCGGCCGGGTTGGGAGATGTGGGCCAGGTTTTCGGGACAGACGACCCAGCCTTCGCCGGAGCGTCTGGGGTGACGCTGCTCAGACTGGTGGTCGTGCTGGTGCAGCAGGCCGGCTGGCAGATTTCCAATGTGGCAGTACAGGTGATCGGGAATCATCCGGCGATGGCGCCGCGACGCCGTGACGCCGAAGAGTTGTTGAGCGGAGTCGTGGGGGCGCCGGTGTCGGTGTCCGCCACGTCCACCGACGGACTTGGTTTCTCCGGACGCGGTGAAGGAGTCATGGCAGTTGCCAGTGCGCTCCTGATGTCCTGGTGAGGGTGTCACTCGGGTTGGCAGTCGATCCAGCGGCATTCGGTGATCAAGGCGGTGACCGGCTGGTCCCAGGGGTCGGATTCGATGCTGACATGGACTTCTGAATCGTTGAGAAGCAACCATCGGGGTGTGGAGGGTGCGGCGTGGAGCAGCGCCTGGTCGTACCAGCCCTTGCCTTGGCCGAGGCGGACTCCGGTGGGGGTGGCGGCCAGGCCGGGCAGGATGATCAGGTCAGCTTCCCCCAGGACGGAGGGGGGTTGCGGGGGAGAACTGGGCATCGGGATGCCCGCGTACCCTTCGACCATGGGTTCGCCGGACCACCAGGCCCACGCTGGTGTGGTCGGGTCGGCCAGGGATGGCAGCAGGATGCGTAACTGCCACTCAGCCAGTTCAGCGAGCAAGTCGAGCGTCCCTGGCTCGTGACCATGGGAGACATAACAGGCCAGGGTCGTCACCCGGTTGCGTTTCAGCCTCGCCAGGACACGGGCCGTACGCTCCCAATCGCGTCGTGCCATCTCAGCCTCGGGTAGCTCGTCGCGGCTACGGCGCAGGTCGGTGCGCAGGCGAACCTTGGATCTGCCCATGTGAGCACGGTAACACTTTTAGCCCGGATGCACCGATTACTGGCGTCGCAGCCATGAATCGGTTTAAGAACACTCATGCAGTCGGTGAGGTTGTCTTCGCTGATTATTCCCTCCCTGGTATGGTATGCGCATGGCATTCTTTAGGCAGGCTCGGGCCAAGACTGTTGAGGTCCCAGCACAAGAACATGGGGAAGTACGATTGCCAGTTGATCCACCAGAAACCAAGGATGGAATACGGGACTTTTGGCAGCATTGGGACTATTTGTTGAGCATGGTTCCCGAATTGGCGGAATTCGGCGTGCCGATTCTCGACGCGGTCGGGTTGACCTTGAATGAGGCCATCCTGGCTGAAAATGACATCGGCCGGATCAAAGCGACTGACGTGCTGATCGACAAGGGGACACGGGTCGTGCCTCGGATGCTGTCGTTGCTGACCGGCATGGGCATCACGAAAGTCATGGCGCGGCCCAATCCACGAGTCTTGGTGATGGCACTGTCCGACCGGGCGATCCCCGCGTCATACCTGGCCGCCGGTCAGGCCCAGGAGGGTGGGGCCCAGGCCCATCGGATGGAATATATCTTTAATTCTCCGGATCACCTGTTGACAACGATCAGCGAGCAGCTTGTCAGAGCTGACCTGGTTGTCACTGTGGGCGGTCTGGGTGAAGGCGGGGTCGACTTCCGCGCCATCGCCGACCAGATCGGACCCAACGACTTCACTCCCGTCGCGGTCAGCCCGGGACGCGACCATGGGTTCGTACTGGCTGAGGAGAAGATACCGCTGTTGGCCTTGCCGGCCGATGTGTATCCGGCTTTCGTGCTGACCAAGCTCCTGCTCGAACCCATGATCGCCAAGCTGATGGGGGCGAGCACGGATCCGGCGATGTCGGTGGCGTACCTGGCCCAACCGCTTCGGATCGCGCCGCACATTTTGACCTGTGTGCCCGCAACCGTGCGTGATTCCCGGATGAGGATTTCCGGACGTCCGCATGGGCTGGAAGGGATGAATGAGATCTATCGGGCCAACGCTTTGGCGATCCTGGCCTCCGAGGACGGTGTGGTCGACTTGGACAGCGAAGCTTTCTACCAACCCCTGACGTGATGTCAGTCAGGAATGACAGTTCGCGATGCCCCGAATCATTGACGCTGGTGAATTCCCTGCCTCTCACGACTGGCCGGTGACACTGCGTTACGGACGACTGATGCTGGCACCGTTCAGACGTCGCGACATCGACGAGGTCGCCCTGGTGCGTACGCGAAATATCTCCTGGCTCAGCCCCTGGGACGCGACGGCGCCCAACGCGCAGTCGGCCTTCGTCTCCGCCGAGAGGAGAATCCGGTTCATGTGGGACCAGGCCTCGCACGGGCTCAGCCTCCCGTGGCTGCTCCGGTGGTCCCACCAGGGCAGGCATCCGGTCATCGGGCAGTGCACAGTCAGTAACATTGTCTATGGATCAGCCCAGTCCGCGTCGATCGGGTACTGGATCGACAAGCGGTATGCGGGCAGGTCCATCACACCGACTGCTGTCGCACTGGCTACGGATTATGCGTTTTTCTCGGTTGGGCTGCACCGCATGGAAATCTGCATCCGGCCGGAGAACACGGCTAGTCTGCGAGTGGTCGAGAAGTTGGGATTCCGGTACGAGGGGCGCCGACTGAAGTACATCCACATCGCCGGGGCCTGGCGCGACCATGAGGTGTTCGCATTGACGGCGGAGGAGGTGCCCGACGGGTTGTTGGCCAGGGCCCCTGACATGATTTCGGTCAAGAGTTACAAATAACACGGGATTCACGGCAGCGTTGAATCAGTTAGAGTGAAGGCGTGCGCATCCTGTTTATTCGTCATGCCCGAACACAGTCCAATGTCCGTCATCTGCTGGACACGGCGTTCCCCGGGCCTCCCTTGGACGAGGTCGGGCTTCAGCAGGCGGAGGACCTGGTGGCCAAGGTGGCTGGAGAACCGATCGATGTGGTCATGACCTCCGACATCCTGCGGGCCCGGCAGACCGGTGAGCCGCTTGCCAAGGCCCTGGGGGTCCCGGTGATCACTCATCCTGGGGTACGCGAGATCAGCGCGGGGGACTGGGAGATGGACGCGGACTGGAGCAAGTACGTCGATGTCATCGTCCAGTGGCCGGTTGACCCCACGCTGTCCATCCCGAATGGCGACAATGGGGTGTCGTTCATGACGCGGTTCGATGCGGCCATTGAGGAGTTGTGCGACTATGAGTGCGCGGTGGTTGTCACCCATGGGGCGGCGCTGCGGACCTGGATGGTCGCACAGACAAACTCGCAGTTCGCCGTTCACCAGGGGTTGGGGAACACTGATGTGGTCATCGTGGAGGGCGTGCCCGGTTCGTGGCGGCTGATCTCGTGGGCGGGAGAGGACATGTCCGGGTGATCGCCAGCATGGATGAGGTGCTCCAGGCGCTGTTCGACTTCACCGGACCCCGACTGCCAGGGCGTTCATCCCTGGTCGCGATGCGGGCGGCCATGCCCTTGCTGGACAATCCTCATCAGCAGTTGCGGGTGGTGCATGTCGCCGGGACGTCGGGTAAGACATCGACCAGTTACTACATCCGGGGTT
>WRFP01000161.1 GCA_009778725.1 Propionibacteriaceae bacterium | reverse complement strand
GTACTTCCGGGAAACTGGTCGCCGTGTCTCCATCGAGTACGCCCTGATGCGCGACATCAACGACCAGGCCGAACGGGCCGACCTGTTGGCCAGGGAACTGAATGCCCGCGGTCTCGGGTGGGTCCACGTGAATCTGATCCCACTCAACCCGACTCCCGGTTCGCCGTGGACGGCATCGCGCGCCCGCGATCAGGCACGCTTCGTGGCCAGGCTGGAAGCTGCGCGTATCCCGGTCACCCTGCGCGACACGCGCGGCCAGGACATCGACGGTGCCTGCGGACAGTTGGCGGCCCGCGACACGGATGCTGCTGCCGCTCGACCGGCGCACCGCTCAAGTGAGACACTGGTTTCGTGACAGATGTCATTATTCTCGGGTCCACGGGTTCGATTGGTACACAGGCCCTCGATGTGATCCAGCGCCATCCAGACCGCTTCCGCGTTGTGGGGTTGTCGGCGGGAGGCAGCCAGATCGTACGGCTGGCCGAGCAGGTAGCAATGGTTCAACCAGCCCGCGTCTGCTTGCCCACCGATGAGTCCGCAGACGAGTTGCGGAAGGCCGTGACCCACCTGGGCGCCTCCGTTCCTGCCATCCTCACCGGTGACACCGCCTCGGCAGACCTGGCCCGCACCGGCGCCGACGTGGTCCTCAACGCGATCACCGGGTACGCCGGGCTGGAGCCCACGCTGGCCACACTCGCCTCCGGATCAGTCCTGGCCCTGGCCAACAAAGAGTCCCTGGTGGTGGGCGGCCCGCTGGTCATGTCGGCCGCCGCGCCGGGCCAGATCGTCCCGGTGGATTCGGAGCATTCGGCCTTCGCCCAGGCCCTGCGGTCGGGAACCACTGGCGAGGTTGCCCGCTTCATCTTGACCGCGTCCGGCGGGCCCTTCCGGGGCCGTACCCGCGAGCAATTGGCTCACGTGCGAGTCGAGCAGGCCCTGGCCCACCCGACCTGGGACATGGGACGGGTGGTCACGATCAACTCGTCGACCCTGGTCAACAAGGGATTGGAACTGATCGAAGCAGCAATCTTGTTCGGCGTTGACTGGGACCGGATCCAGGTCGTGGTCCATCCCCAATCCGTGGTGCACTCGATGATCGAATTCCAGGATGGGTCGACCATTGCACAATGTTCTCCGCCGGACATGCGCCTGCCCATCGCCCTGGGCCTGAGCTGGCCGGACCGCCTGGACGACGTGGCCAGCCCCTGTGACTGGACCCAGGCCAGGACCTGGACCTTCGAGCCCCTCGACAATGTCACCTTCCCCGCCGTGGAGTTGGCCCGTACTGTCGGCAAGAAAGGCGGGACCATCCCGGCGGTCTTCAATGCGGCCAACGAGGTGTGTGTCGACGCCTTCTGTGCGGGAAATCTTGGATTCCTCGGTATCGTGGACACGGTGGAAGCTATAGTGACACGGTACATTGAAGGGTCCGGTGACGACGGTTCGGGCGAGCAGCTCACCGTGACTCTCGACCACATCCGGACTGCCGACGCGTGGGCACGGCAGGCCGCGACTGAGGCCATCGGAAGGAACTCATGAGCAGTCTGGCCGTGACGATCATCGGCGGTATCGCCTTCTTTGCGTTGATCCTGGTCAGCGTCGGCTTGCACGAGGTGGGGCACTTTGTTCCGGGCAAGTTGTTCAAGGTCAGGATTCTGCAATTCTTCATCGGTTTCGGGAAGACGCTGTGGAAGACGAACAAGGGCGAGACCGAGTACGGGGTGAAGATGGTCCCGCTGGGTGGCTATGTCCGCCTGCTCGGGATGTACCCGCCGTTCAAGGAGGGCAAGGACACCCGGCTGAAGCGCATCGCCGACTCCGCCCGCGAGGGCGAATGGGAGGAGATCACCGACGACGACGTGGCCGGGAAGCGGCTGTACTTCCAGAAACCCATCTGGCAACGACTGATCATCATGTTCTCCGGTGTGCTGATGAACCTGATTCTGGCTTTCGGCTTGTTTCTCGGGGTCAACCTGACGTACGGAAACTATGTACAGGGAATGTCAATTGCTACGGTCGTCCAGTGCGACGACCCGGCCGCAGAGGTTTGCGAGATCACACCGGCGTACTCCATGGGTCTCCAGGTGGGAGACAAGGTCGTTGCTTTTAACGGTACGGCGTACTCGACCTGGACCGATCTGACCGCCGCCGTGCGCGCCAACGAGGACAACCCGGTCCAGTTGACCGTGATCCGCGACGGCGCCCGCGTCGACCTGCCGCAGGTCCACGGCATGATCCACACCGTGGCCGATCCGAACGACGCGAGTCAGACCATCCAGGCGGGCTACCTCGGGGTGACGTCGGCGTACGAGAATGTCAAGATTGGCCCGGTGGGGACGCTGGGCCAGATGTGGTCGATTACCAAGGTGGCGGTGGGCGCCATCGTCAAACTGCCGGTCACGGCGACGACGATTCTTGTCGACATGATCACCGGCCAGCCCCGGGATCCCAACGGGCCGATGTCGATCGTGGGCGCTTCGGTGATCGCGGGCGATGCGGCGTCGATGCAGGGTATTCCAACCTCGACCCGGGTGGCATTCTGGGCCCAGTTGCTCGGCCAGATCAACTTGTTCGTTGCCTTGCTGAACCTGGTTCCCCTGCCTCCCTTCGACGGCGGGCATGTGGCGGCGGCCCTGTACGAGGGCATCCGGCGGGTACTGTCCAAGCTGGGACTGTGTTCGGACCCGGGCGCGGCGGATACCGCGAAACTGCTGCCGCTGACCTACGTCGTGGGCGGATTGCTGCTGCTGATCGGCGTGATCCTGATCCTGGCCGACATCATCTCTCCGGTGAACATCTTCTAGGAAGGAAGACCATGACCGTCGATCCCGGAACGACCACCTCCACCCCCGAGGTCCTCTCCCCGCGCCGGCCCACCCGCAAGGTCAAACTCGGCCCGCTCTTCGTCGGCGGTGACGCTCCGATCACAGTTCAGACGATGACCACCACGCCGACCCACGACGTGGATGCGACCCTCCAGCAGATCGCCGAGGTCGTCACAGCCGGATGCGACATTGTCCGTGTCGCCTGTCCCCGCCAGGAGGACGCTGACGCCCTGCCCGCCATCGCAGCCAAATCACCGATCCCCGTGATCGCAGACATCCACTTCCAGCCCAAGTACGTCTTCGCGGCCATCGAGGCGGGCTGCGCCGGGGTACGCGTCAATCCGGGCAACATCAAGGCCTTCGACGACCAGATCGCCGCCATCGCGCAGGCCGCCACCGAGCACGGCACCACTTTGCGGATCGGCATCAACGCCGGTTCCCTCGACGAGCGCCTGCTGGCCAAGTACGGGCGCGCGACCCCCGAAGCCCTCGTGGAGTCCGCGCTCAACGAGGCCCGGCTCTTCGAAGAGGTCGGCTTCTACGATTTCGGGATTTCGGTCAAACACCACGACGTCGTCACCACCGTCAACGCCTATCGTCTGTTGTCCCAGGCCTGCGACTACCCGCTCCATCTCGGCGTGACCGAGGCCGGGCCGCTGGCCCAGGGCACGGTCAAGTCCTCGGCCGCCTTCGCCATCCTGCTCGGCGAGGGGATCGGCGACACCATTCGTGTGTCCTTGTCCGCCCCTCCCGTCGAGGAGGTGAAGGTCGGCACCAGACTGTTGGAGAGCCTCCACCTGCGTCCGCGTACCTTGGAGATCGTCTCCTGCCCCGGCTGCGGACGTTGCCAGGTCGACGTCTACTCCCTGGCCGACCAGGTCAGCGCGGGCCTGAAGGACTTTGCCGTGCCCCTGCGCGTGGCAGTCATGGGCTGCGTGGTCAACGGCCCCGGCGAAGCCCGCGAAGCAGACCTCGGTGTGGCCTCTGGCAACGGGAAAGGCCAAATCTTCGTCCACGGTGACGTCGTCGAAACCGTCTCGGAAGACCAGATCGTCCCCACCTTGTTGAGCCACGCCGAACGGGTCGCGCGGCAGTTCCCGGATGGCGGCGGGTCACACTGATGCCATCAGGCGAGGTCCGCGTTCTGACCCAACACGACACAGCGGAGGCCCTGAAGCTCCTTCAGGCGCACCCGGTCGACAACATCGTCGTCTTGTCGAAGGTCCTCCAGCACGGCGTGGAGCGACCCGGCCTGGGCAACGACCTGCTCGGATACTGGGAGAACGGCCTGCTGGTCTCCCTGCTCTCAGATGGCTACAGTCTGCAACCGGTCAGTGCCACCCCCGCCGCGCTGGATGCGTTCGCCGACCGGTTGGACCATCGCCGGTGTGGCTCGATCCTCGGGGTCCACGACCAGGCCATGGGGCTGTGGCAGCGGCTGTGCGAGCGCAGTTTCACCCAGTGGGCGTCTCCGAGGGAAGTACGCGACCATCAGCTGGTCATGACGATCTCCGGTCCGCCCAAGGTCGCACCAGCCCCCGTCCAGGCCCTGGGCACCCGCAACCTGGACTCCTACCACGCGGCGTCTGTGGCGATGTACACCGAGGAGGTCGGAGTCGCCCCGATGGATCCGCAGGGCTCGTACCGCGACCATGTGGCCTCGCTGATGATGAAGGGGTCCGCCTTCGGAATGCTCCAGTCGGAGCGGGTGGTCTTCAAGGCGGACCTGGTCGCCGACGCGGGTTCGGTCTGCCAGGTGGGCGGAGTCTGGCTGGCCCCCCAGTTCCGCGGGCAGGGTGCGAGCAAACCCCTGATGGCCGGGGTGGTCGAGCGCTGCCAGGAGCGCTGTCCCGCCGTCAGTCTGTACGTCAACTCGTTCAACCTGCCAGCCATCAGGTGCTACGAGGCGGTCGGCTTCACCCAGGTGGGCCAGTGCGCCACCATCTTGTACTGATCGCCTAAGTCTTAGCCGATGAGGTCCACCCGGGATTCCAGACCGGTGAAATCGGCTAGGTTGAGTGTGTACAGGGGTAATGCATGGGCTGCTGCGGTGGC
>WRFP01000160.1 GCA_009778725.1 Propionibacteriaceae bacterium | reverse complement strand
GGATTGCCGCGCCTCGGGCCAGATCGGCCACGTCGTCGGCACAAATCTGTCGAATCGTGCTCATCGTGTTTCCTCCATCACCAGTTCTCCAACAGCTTTGACCCGTATTCTCGTCGCATTACCAGGGATGTACGGCAATGGGACTTCATCAAGATCGACTATGTGGACGTCGTCGGCCCTGGCACCGGAGCGCACTGCCTTGTCCAGAGCTTCTTCTTTAGCCTGCGCGAGAATACGGTCCCGCTGGCCGTCGGGGATGACGTAGACCCTGTCGACCTCGCCGGAGACCTGCGCGATGGCGGCGCCAATCGCATTGGCCACCGAGAAGTGGTCGGGCCGGTGAATCTCACCCAAGCCGGCCAGGTGAGAGGGCAGCAGGATCGACCCGCCGCCCACGGCGACCACCGGAAGTGGTTCGGCGCTGATGCGCATCCGCTCCACGGTGGTGGTGATCATCTCGGCCACTGTGTCGAGGGCTGTTCGGACCATATCTTGGTCCAGGTCCTTGACGCGCTCCGGGTCACCGATGGCAGCAAATCCACCCGCGACTGCGGCATCCGTGGCGGTCACTTCGCCGCCGCCGAACACGAGCGCTTGCTCGGTGATCTTGTAGCCGACCGATGTCGGTCCGACAGCCTTACCCGCGCGGGTGATCCGGGATCCACCGCCCACCGCGATCGACAAGACGTCGGGCATACGGAAGTTGGTGTGCACCCCGGCGACCGTGATCTCGGTGGTCGCCTCGCGGGGGAAGCCCTTGCTCAGTACACCGACATCAGTGGTTGTCCCGCCGATGTCGATCACCACGCAGTCCTGCAATCCCGACAAGGCCGCGGCACCGCGCATCGAGTTGGTCGGGCCGGAAGCGAAGGTGGCCACCGGGTAGTGCCGCGTGTAATCGATGTCCATCAAGGTGCCGTCATTTTGGCTGATATAGACAGGGGCCTCGATGCCGTACTCCCGTACTGCTGTGGCCAGAGCGTCGGTTATCCTGAGGGCGAGTTCCCGTAGCCCGGCGTTGATGATCGTGGCGTTCTCGCGTTCCAACAGGCCGATGCGACCGATCTCGTGGGAGACGGAAATGGCCACCGAGTCACCGAGTTCCTTGGCGATGATCGCCGCAGCCTGCTCCTCAAAATCGGTGTTGACAGGGGAGAACACTGAAGAAATCGCCACTGAGCGGATGCCGTGGGCGGCCATGTCTGCCGCGTGGCGCTTAATCTCATCGACATCCAATTCAGAGATGTGGCGCCCGTCGAACTCATGCCCGCCGTGGGCGAGATAAGGTCGGCCCTGAATGGCCGCGACCAGTGGGGCAGGCCATCCGACAAAGGGAGGCAAGGAGGCTGTCGCGGGAAGGCCGAGGCGCAGAGCGGCCGTGGGCGCCAGGTGTCGTCCTTCCAGCAGAGCATTGATGAAGTGGGTGGTACCGATCATGACGGCGCTGATACTCTCGGGAGCAAATCGATGATGCTCACCCAGCAGGGTCAGAGCGCTGACAATGCCAGTCGTCACATCCGCACTTGTGGGTTGTTTCACATCAGCGAGGACGGTGCTCCCGTCCAGCAAGACCGCGTCGGTATTGGTTCCGCCGACGTCAATTCCAATTCTCATTGTGGTCCACCACCTGATCTATATACGATGGGCCGGCACCACGCAGGACGGGGCGGCTTGGCCACGAGCCAGTATAACAAGGGCGCAACTCTTGGACGTCTCGGGCAGTCGCTCACGACGCTATGAATCGGTGCATTCGGGCATGGCCTTGACCCAGGTCTTGTAGAAGCATTCATGAGCATTGTCTTCAATGTGCGGGGCAGGGGTGAAGTTCCTGGCTCCACTATGCCAACATCGTGCGAAAGTATTGACGATTTCCAATATATGTGGCTAACCTTGCCCGAATCGAGATAGCTGTCTCACGCACCTGCGCGTGAGAAGAAGAAAGGAAGTCAATTATGGGCAAGCTTGATGGAGCAGTGGCCATTGTTACCGGTGGTGCGCGCGGGATGGGTGCCTCGCACGTACGTGGTCTGGTCGCTGAGGGGGCACGCGTCGTCATCGGCGATGTCTTGGAGGAGGATGGCAAGGCTCTGGCCGCCGAACTGGGCGACTCCGCCACGTATGTTCGCCTTGACGTCACGAACGAACAATCCTGGAAGGACGCCGTCGCTGCAGCGGAAAAGGCGTACGGTCCGGTCCGGATTCTGATCAACAATGCTGGCATCATCAAGTACGGTCCGATCCAGGACACGACTCTTGATAATTGGCAACGTGTCCTGAATGTCAACCTGACAGGTGAATTCTTGGGCATGCGCGAGGTGTTGCCCTCGATGAGGAAACTGACCGGCGACCGGGTGATCATCAACGTCTCATCCACCGCCGGCCTGCTGGGCATGGACAACATCCCCGCTTACGTCGCCTCCAAATGGGGGGTACGCGGGCTGACCAAGGCTGCCGCTCTTGAATTCGCCCAGTACGGCATCCGTGTGGTGTCTGTCCATCCTGGCCCGATTGCCACTCCGATGACTGTGGACTTGGATGACCTGTCCGGTGCGCAGCCCATCGCCCGGATGGGTCAGCCCGCCGAGGTGACAGCGATGATGGTCTTCCTGGCCACCGGCGCCACCTATAGCACTGGCTCTGAGTGGCTAGTCGACGGTGGTTCCGTCCTGGGTCAACCCACCGGGCTTCCTGCCAACTGATCTTTACCAACTGCGTCACAAGGGTGTCGTCGGTCGAGATACAACCGGCGGCACCCTTGTCACGCTGGGGCGCCGAAGTCGATGGCCGCCTCGTACTGCTCGTCGGTGCACCCGGGCTGAGGCACAACTCCGCTAAACTCGCCCAGTTTCTCTTTCGCCGGGAGTATTGGTCGGGTTGTGTCGTCATAATCGCTGATATCTGGGTCACAACTCGGCCAATACCTCCAGTACGGCTGATTTCGGGCGAGCTTTGCGGAGTTGTGTACGTGGGGCAGTACGGGGTAGCAGGTTCTGGTAGTCGTAATGGATCGGTGGATTCAGAGAATAGCTTCACGTCGCTCGCCGCATGTCCTCATGGTCCCAGGTGAGCCACTGAGATGACGTGGACACCATCACGGCGGGTGTAGGTGGGGCCGTCGGCGGTGATGAGGGCAAGGAATTTGGGCTGGGTGGTCATCCGGGCGGCAATGGTTGTGAGCTTGGTGGCAGCAGACTCCACCACCGGGGCAATGGCCGTGAGTTTGACCTCGATGCCGGCCCACGAGGCACCCTTGACGATGACCGCATCGATCTCATTGTTCTTGGAGTCTTGGAAGGCGCGTACGTCGAATCCATCTGCCTGGGTATAGACGCTGAGATCCCGAAACACCAGTGTCTCAAATACTTGTCCGTACGCCTCATGGTCCATGAGCAGGTCATCTGGTGTTGCATCCATCGCAGCAGCAGCCAGGGACGGATCGACCAGATGCCGTTTGGGTGCTTTTCTTGCTGGCGCGCTGGACCGAAGATGACCGCCCCACGCATATTGGGGCGCCAAGACCCACAACCGCTGCAAGGCGTCGAGGTAGTCCGTGATGGTGGATGGATCGATCACCGAACCGAAGGCGGCGGAATCGGTCTGCAGTCGTCGATTGGACACATACGTTGCCGTATTGCGACCCAACGCGTTCAGCAATGCTGAGACCTTGTTCGGGTCGCGCCGGATACCGTCGACTGTCACAATGTCGCCCGACGCGATCGATCGAAGGTAGGAGCGGTTGAGATCTTGGGCTGAGTCCACATCGAGATTCCGCAGTGCGGGCCAGCCGCCCCGGCACGCTGCCTGAGCGACCTCCATCAAAGTGGCGCAGTGAGACGATGGTGGCACTGGGGCACCATTCCACAGTGCTGCCAACGACACCACACCCGTACTCAGACCCGATTCGAACAGCGACATCGGGCGCATCTGGATCCGGATGAACCGCATCGCCCCGCTGTGCCTGGTCTCATCGTCGGCAGGCGTGGCTGATCCAGTCAAGATGAATTGTCCCGGTTCTCCTCGGTCATCCACCGCAGCACGCACGGCATTCCACACTCCGCTAACCACCTGCCATTCGTCGATCAGTCGTGGGACTTCGCCTTCCAGAAGCACAGATGGGTCGGCGATCCCGGCCGTCCGCAGTCGACTATTGCGATCGAGACGAGCCGAACTGGCTGCGACCTGCTCAGCCGTCGTTGTCTTCCCGCAGGCCTTGCTGCCCTCAATCACGACCGCACCCGCTGCGCGCAGAGCCTGTCGAAGCTGTTCATCAAGCACACGAGGTTGATAGGTTCGTTCCGTCATGGACAGAATCTTACTCCGTTAGATAAAAACACGGGATTGATCCGGGAAAAAACACCGAATATGTCCTGAGGAAATCTCCCAAGAGATGTGGACGAGTCTGCTGAGTCCCGACCGACGAGCCAGCGTGCCTCCACAGTCCTCCCCGCTGGTCCGTCGCGCGGTAGCCATGAATTGGTGCATCCGGGTTCACCCCCGTACTGTCGGTAAGCTATCCCTGGAAACCACCAGAAGAAGGTCGCCATGATACCCACCCGCGCGCAAGCCGAGGACCTTGTCCGCCAGTACAACACACAAGAATTCCATGTTCACCACGCTCGTGTTGTGGCGGGGGTCATGGCGTGGTTCGCCCAGCAGTACGACCCAGACAATGTCGATTTCTGGTACGCCGTCGGCATGCTGCACGACATCGACTACGAGATGTACCCCGATGAGCACTGTGTCAAGGGAAGTGAGTTGCTGGATGAGAATGGGGTCGATCCGGCGGTCATCCGTTCTGCGATGAGCCACGGCTGGGGCATGACCGGCTCACCGTACCAACCCGAGTCCATGATGGAGAAGATCCTGTTCGCCTGTGACGAGTTGACCGGATTCATTGGCGCCGTCGCTGTCGTACGGCCGTCCAAGTCC
>WRFP01000159.1 GCA_009778725.1 Propionibacteriaceae bacterium | reverse complement strand
TACTGTCGACCACTGCACTGTCAACCTGCTCCATACCCTCGATGTCGAGTCCGGTGCTGGTCTGGACCACTTCCGCCAGTTCCTGCTCGTCGGCGGTCGTCGTACCCCCGCGCGTGCGCAGCAACGGATTGAGCACATCGTTCAGCGACTCGCCGATCAGCGTCACGCCGACCACGATCAAGACGATGGCCAGCCCCGGGAAGACCGCGGTCCACCAGATCCCGTTGGCGATATCGGAACGGGCCTTGTTCAGGTCGTACCCCCATTCGGCGGCCGAGTTCGGTTCGATACCGAAGCCGAGGAAGCCCAACCCCGCCAGGGTCAGGATCGCCTCGGAGGCGTTGAGAGTCATCAGGATGGGGATGGACTGGCTGACGTTGGGCAGCACATGCCCGAACATGATCCGGCCCGGACGCGCACCCGCCACGCGCGCGGCATCGACGTACGGCTCCACCTTGGCCGCCATCGTCGCGTTGCGGGTGACGCGGAAATACTGGGGCACGAAGATGACGGTGATCGCGATGGCGGCGGCCAGGATCCCCGTCACCGCCCCGGACCGGCCCTGGGCGATCATGATCGACACAACGATCGCCATCAGCAGGGACGGGAAAGAATACAGGGCGTCCGTGATGAGGACGAGAGCACGGTCCAGCCAGCCGGACACGTAGCCGGAGACCAGGCCCAGAGGTACCCCGATGACCAGGGAGAACGCCACCGCCAAGACAATGACAATGACCGCGGTCCGTGCCCCGTAGATGATCCGGGCCAGGACATCGAAACCACCCACGGTGGTTCCCAGGGGATGGGTCGCAGACATCGGTTGCTGGGTGTCGAAGATCTGGGCGAAGCCGTACGGTGTCAGCAGCGGGGCGAACAGGGCCACCAGCAGGAAGAAGGCCACGATGACGATCCCCACCAGGAGCATTCCCCTTTGCAAACCATGGGTGGACCGGATCAGGGCCACGCCGGGGATCTTGGATTTCTTGCGGTCGGGCGGCAGAGCGGCCGTACTGGGATCCATGGACTCCAAGCTGAGCGCAGTGACTCCAAGAGAGGCCTGAGCGCTATCGTAGAGAGTCATCAGTACCTCACTCTCGGGTCGACGAGCGCGTTGACGGCATCGATCAGGAAGGAGGCCACGGCGACGACCACCGCGATGGCGGTCGCGATCCCCTGGACAGCGACGAAATCTCGTTTCAGCAGATACTGGCTGAGCCAGTAGCCCAGCCCCTGCCACTCGAAGGTGGTCTCGGTCAGGATCGCACCGCCGAGCATGAGGGCGATCTCCATCCCCATGACTGTGACCACGGGGATCAGGGCATTGCGGAAGGCATGCTTGGAAACAACCTTTCTTTCCTCCACTCCCCTGGCCCGGGCCGAGGTCACGTAGTCAGCGCGCAAGGTCTGGAGCAGATTGATCCGGATCAGCCGGATGAAAACCCCGGCAGTCAGCAAGCCCAGAGTCAGGCCCGGCAAGACAGCATGCAGCAGCACATCCTTGATGATCGACCAATCGCCGTACTCCAAAGCATTGATGATGTAGATGTGGGTATTGGTCTGAACCCCCTTCTCAAGTGTCACCTGCACTGTGGGCGAGGCGCGTCCCGAGATGGGCAGCCACTTCAACCAGACCGAGAAGACCAGTTTGAGCAGCAGGGCGACGAAGAAGACCGGGGCGGCATAAAACAGTACGGCGAAGGAGCGGATGGCGATGTCGGCGCCTTTGTTGTATTTGCGGGCGGCCAGCCGTCCCAGCGGAATGCCCACGGCGAAGGCGACGACCAAGGCCCAGAAGACCAGTTCGATGGTGGCCGGGCCATAGCGGGCGAGGATCGACCAGACAGATTGATTGTCCATGGTGTGCCCGAAGTCTCCGTGCAGGATGCCCCACAGGTACCGGCCGTACTGCACCAGAATCGGGTCATTGTACCCCGCGGCTTGTTTGCGGGCCTCGATCTCCGCGGGCGGGAGCCTGCCCCCCATCGCGGCGGTGATCGGATCGCCGGTGACACGCATGATGAAGAACACCACCGTGACGAGAATCCAGACAGTCGGAATGATCAGGACCAGACGCAGCAAGAGATATTTCGCCAGCGCCTTGCGCGAACTGACTGCCTTCGCCATTGATACCTTCCTCATTCTGCGATCCCATATCGGGGGATCGCCACGCGGTATTCGTCGCCGCACCGGCACGTGGAGCTATGCGGGACAAGAAAGCCGTGAGCCTTGAGAACGGCCCTTTCGCACATCCCCGTTACGAATGTTGATGCTGTCGCCGCTCTGCACAATTCCGGGTTGTATCTTACTCCAGATATCCCGATAAATAATAGATCGGGTGACATTAATTCATGTCCGCTGTGCGTCACAGCAGGGGAGCGCTAGAAACAATGGACCACGCATCATCGTGGTCATGGAACCAGGACGCAGCAAGAGCGCTGCGTCCTGGCTGTTGACGATCACCAGTGACCCATGACGGTCCTCGTGGTGAATCAGGACTTACCGATGGTGGAGAAGTGGAGGTTCTCGTCCACACCCAGCACGATTCCGCTGATATTGGTGCGTGAGAAGGCCCATTGCGAACCCTGCAGCAAGGGCAGGGTGGGCAGGTACTGCTGCGCCAGAGTGGTCTGGATGTCTTGAATCTGCTGCGCCCGCATCGCCGGATCAGTCTCGGTGACTTCCTGCTGGATCGCCTGGTCGATGTCGGGTTGGCTGAAGTGGTTGCCGATGAAATTGTTCGTCATGAAGAACGGCGTCAGGTAGTTGTCGGCATCCGGGAAATCCGGGAACCATCCGAGCTGGTAGATCGGGTAGGCATCCGCGACGCGCTCCTTGTTATAGGTCACCCATTCTGTCGACTGCAGGTTGACGGTGAACAGCCCGGTGGCTTCCAGTTGCTGCTTGACAAGGCCGTACTCCTGGTCAGAGCTGTTGCCATAGTGATCGGAGTTGTACTGGATGTTCAGCGCGACCGGAGTGGTCACCCCGGCGTCGGCCAGGAACTTCGCGGCCTTGTCCTTGTCGGGCGCGGTACCGTACTCATCGCAGACGGCCGTGTTGGCGCCAACATACCCGTCGGGCACGTAGGAGCACAAAGGCGTGTACTGGCCCTTGTAGACCTGGGTTGACAAGGCATCCCTGTCGACAGAGGCGGCCATGGCCTGGCGAATGGCGAACTTCTGGGCGTCGGTGTCACCGGGCATGGTGTTCATGTTGAAGACGATGTAGCGAATCTCGCCACCCTTGGCCGACCACACCTTGACCGAGGAATCGCTCTGCAGCGCCTGGATGTCGGTCGGAGTGAGCGAGCGATAAGCCACGTCGATGTCACCGTTGGAGATCGACAGCTTGAGGTTGGTGTTGTCGGTGAAGGTCTTCTGCGTGACCGAGGCGTTGACCGCCTTGGGCTGGGCGCCGACATAATCGGCGTACGGCGTAAACTCCACCGTGTCATTCTTCGTGTACGACGTGATGGTGTACGGGCCGGAGAACGCGTTGGCGGCGACGATGGCCTCGTCGGGCATCACCGCATCAGCCGGGAAAACCTCCTCGTCGACGATCGGGCCGGCGCTGGTGGCCAGGACCTGGGTGAAGGTCTGGTCATTGGCAGCCTTCAGGTTGAAGTCGACGGTCAAGGGATCGGGAGCGTCGACGCTGTCCAGATTGGCCAACAAGGATGACGGGCCATTCGGGTCGGCGATCTTCATCACCCGGTCGAAGGTGAACTTGACATCAGAACTGGTCAGATCGTGGCCATTGGCGAACTTCAGGCCCTCGCGCATCTTGCACTCGAAGACGGTCGGCTGGACGAAAGAGCATGACTGGGCCGCATCCGGTTGAGGAGTGTTCTGGCCAGGCACGAAGCCGTACAAGAATGAGTAGACCTGGATCTCGACTGACAACGACCCGTGGTCGTACGAGCCGGCTGGATCGAGGGTGGTCAATTTATCGGTGGTGCCGACGATGATGTTTGCCGCCGCATTGGGGCTGGGCGAGGTTCCGCCCGAGTTGTCTGTTGTCCTGCCGCACCCGCTGAGAAGCGTCGTGGCGGCCAAACCAACGGTGAACAGCCCGATGGCTGTCTTTCTGAATGCCATTGTGAGTGACTCCTTTTCCTTGTCTCCGCGAAGCCCCAGCGACTCAGCAGCGACCATGTATTGAGAAAAAAAAGTGTACAATCCCGTCTCGATACGACAAGGGGAAGCCTGCCCTTTCGGGTGATTTGTTATCAAACCGTGACGAGGATCACGAGTCATACAGTGACCCCAGGTGGCTCATTTTCCGCGGTTGACATGGTGGTACGCAGCCTCTTCGCAGCGGAGGACTCCCACAGGAGCAATAGTCCTCGCAACACCTCATATCAGGATCGTCACAATGATCGTGCCCCGGGCCGCTCATACCGAGAGGCCCGGGGCACGCACAATCTTCAGATTTTAATCGTCGCGGTGACGGAACGACCGATCGATGGCCGAGCAGACTGCTTTGAGGGAGGCGCTCACGATGGACGCGTCGATGCCGACACCCCACCACACGACACCGTCGATCTCCGTCTCCACGTACGCCGCCGCCTGGGCGTCCCCGCCAGCCGACAATGCATGCTCGGCGTAGTCCAAAACCGTGACGTGGTAGCCGACCTGGCTCAACGCGTCCACGAACGCGCTCACCGGGCCATTGCCTTCGCCCTCGATCTGCGACGCAGTGCCACGGGAGTTCACCACGGCCTGGATCTCGTAGTGCCCGTCCACACTGGTCACCTTGGAGGTCTGCAGGGAGACCGGCGTCGTCCCCGTGAGGTACTCATCGGTGAACAACTGCATGATTTCCGCCGAGGTGACCTCTTTGCCGGTGGCGTCGGAATAACGCTGAACGGCCCGGGAGAAGTCCAGTTGCAGGCGTCGCGGCAGGTCGAAATGGTGGTCGGTTTTCATCAGGTA